>CAILAO010000550.1 GCA_903832105.1 uncultured Pseudomonadota bacterium
GACAACATTGACATCTGCCGTGACCATAACCTCAACATACATAGACCGTGCGAAACTGCCAGCTTCGGCAAAATCGATTCCCGCGGCTAACAAAATTATCGATGTTTTGTTAAGCAGATCCGAAGGCAATATTTTATCTGTGGAAGATATAAATGACTCTAATTGACGGAACTCAATGATTCTGTCTTCGAATGACTTTCTCTTTTCAAGATGGTTTCTAGAACCAATCATCTTCATATATCTTTCTCTCATATTTAATCCACTTACTGTCTACAAGCCAAAGCTTAACACGTTTATCTTTTGGCGATCCGTCTTTGTTTTCCCATCGATCCACCAGCTTGTTATAGGCGTCCGGTTGTTTGTCTATGCTGACGACAACAGCAATATGCCCCATATAAGGTATTAGAATACATCCTTCACTTAAGATCGGATACGCTATTTCCCAGTGGACATCAGGGACTTCTTTTTTGAGCCATTCAATAAATTCGTCATGAGCAGCCTTACTCCAGTGAACACGCATAAAATCGTTAGCGGATTTAATATCCTCGTTATCAGGTTTTTCTATTCGAAAATCTACGAGAAGAATTTCTTGGTTGAACTCCTTGGCAATTTGATCTGCGGTTTTTACACGTTGTGGCATATTCAGACTCCGAACTCGTTTTCTCGTATCATTTGTTCAATATCATCAAATCTGTCTGGCATAAATTTATTTACGAGATATCTGGATTTCTCTGAAACTCCGTCTAATGACAAAAGACCCTTTATATCACTTACGTCGCGGTCACGGGCGGCCCGTAACTTAAAAAGAACGAGGTATTCTGGCCGAATGATCTTCACCTTAACACCAAGTCCTGATTCTTCCTGAGCACTTAAAAGGGCTTCATTGAGCCAAGGAAATAAATCGCCTTTTAAAAAACCAATATCCGTCTCCTCAACCCGTACCAAGTACATTAGCGGCAAATCTTGTCCCTTTGGGAATAGTTTTGTTACCGTTTTGATATCTTTGATATGAAGCACAAAATTTATGTCAAACGATTCCCTAACATCCACCCAATATTTGACGGCGAGTCCGCCAGCTAGGGCAAAATCAATTTCAGCATCTTCCAGGGTTTGGACAACGGTCTGTGATGCCCGTAACACACTTCCCAAAGTAATAGTCGGACGCGGATGGGGTTTGTTTGTTGCGCTGGCGACAAGCATATTCAATTCTGCAGCTAGATGTGGATCATGCTGTTCAAGCCGTTTGGCCAGCTTTAAGATATATTTGGCTTTAATTTTGGTCATGAAACTCATAACGATTTAACTCTCATAATGTTTCTCGACAATTGATTTACGCTTTTGAGCGTCCAATGTTTTTTTTAGCTCAGACTCACCGCGCAAAAACGGACCCATGTCATCATCAGATAGCCCAAGAAAATCTTGAAGAGATGTTCCATTCCCTGCACCAGAATGCCACTTGGAGATAAACTCATCAAGTTTACCTATTTGAATTTTACTTTGCAGGTAGAGTTGCTTAAAATTGGACATCTGTTGATCTCCCTTCTATCGGTGATTTGTCTCTTTGAATCCCCTACAAACTTTTTTATTGTGCATTTTTCTCCCAAACTTTGGCACTCGTCCAAAAACACCTTAAGAGCCGCCTCAAAGTCTTTTGGCGCAATAGACATACTATGTCCATGACCCGTGAAGATAGTTCTGCGAACTTCCTCGAAGATAAAAGGACATTTTCGAAAGATCCGAAACACGGGTTCCGGCATCCCAAGATATTGCCAGAGGCTTTGATAGGTGTTCGTCCAGTGCCACTTCGAAATCATGTCGTAAAAATGCCCCACACCGGCTGATCCGGAAAGGAAAAGTTGATAAAAATCCGGTTTGCAGAAAGGCTCATACCCGATGACGCATGATTTGAGGTCTTGAGAGGATTCGCGGTTCCAGATGATGGATGGTGGAAACTTGAGCTTTGCACGAAGCGAAGCTCGCTCTTCGTTATTAATCAAGTAACTCGCGAATCGGCGCCTCGTGGAATCTTTTAAGTGACCTTTGAATAATAAGAACCTTGGTTCAGCAAGATGGTCGTCCGGGATATGAGAGCTTTCAGGACATACCGCGCTTTCGACGAAATAACAGTCATCGGACATGTCTAAGCCAATTTTTGCCGCTTTTTCTTTTCCAAACGGTACACCCCCAACGACACCCGGACGATAAATTCCATCCATATTAAAAAAAGCGACGATGTCTCCGATCTTAAAGTGGCACTCATCAGGATCTCTGCCGAGAAACGGCCTGGACGACATGTCCGACCATCCTTTAAGGCGGCCAGTTTCATCGAAACACCAATGACCAATCCACGAGAGGTTGCCCCAATACTCGATCTTTCGAGATCTTCCCCACATCGAGATATCGTAATAAAAAACAGGCGGATCGCCATCTTTGCGGGTGCTGACGTCTCGCATCATTGCCGCTCTGGCTTGCTCAGCGGTATTAAAGAATCCTAGAAAAATTTCACTTTTTTTGACTCCATCCTCGATCTCGCCGAGGGCTTCTATTTTAGAAAGTTCGTAGAAATATGATAGAAAGTCTTCATCGGGCTTAGGAGAGATTAGAGGAGCTTCATGAGAAAGAGGATACGGGTATTTTTCGACGATCCTTGTCCTAGAAATGATCTTTTCCATAAGCTCGTCATCAATAATCATTTCGTCAAAATAATTTTTGTTCCATTCTTCAACGGCGCTGTGCGGGTAGGGGAGAAAATGGGATGCGTCGCACACTACGCGCTTTAAAGCACCATCCGAATCGGTGTATGCGAGGTCCACCGCGAATAGCGGAAAAGTGTGACCTTCCGAGGGACTCATAATCTCCCGAATGATGCCAAACATCAGATGACTTTTGTGGTAAAAACCGACAACCATTCCAACGGTCCATTCCCAGCTCTCTTCTGTAGCTTTAGGAACAGACATCGGAGTCGGACACGTTCCAGAGTAAAAAGCGTTTCTTTGGTCAAAACACCACGATTGAACGGGCTGACCATCTCCCTCCATGTCATAGCAGACAATTCTCGACGCAAATAATGTCTTCCGCGGCGCTTCCGGATCGTTCGGAGCGTTCTCTTCTTTTGGATCTTTCCATACTTGATTTTTCAGCATTTGGTAGGCTTCTTCAAATGACAGAGCGACAAATTCTTCCTTCTGAAAAAGCACAGCCCCCATATGCAGATTTTTCACGCTAAAATATGTCACAATTCTATAAAGGTTTGACGACATACAAATCTCTCCTATTTTCTCGCCATTAACGACCCTAGCGACTCTTATCGGCATCGAACATGACAAAATCTGTCACTATGAACAATTCAGCTGATTTTTAAGGGGCTTTAGACATGAAAAGGCTGATCATGGCGGTTAAAAGTGGTACTAATACAAAACGATGTTCATGGAAAAGTTCCCGACCTTCAAATGAGATTCTCCCCATGTGAAAAGCGAGCCTCGCTCAATTTTAAATCATAGTAACGCAATATAAAGAACTCAAAAAGACAATTTTTGTCAATTTGCAATGGTATAAGATGTGTGCTTTACAGATCAAGCAGAGGATGATTTATGGTTAAACAAGGGAAAAAATCATGAAAAAGGCTCTCGTTAAAGGTACCGATCGTCGCTTTAAAGACACCAAGTTACCATCGAATCTCAAATTGGATGAAGTCTCCTTGGTGGTGTTTGATATGGAAACCACGGGGATCGATGCTACCCTAGATCGTATCACCGAAATAGCTGCCATTCGCGTCGAAAATCAACAAGTAATTGAAAAGTTTCATTCTTATGTAAAGCCCGATATCGCTCTGTCACCAGCCACAATAGAAATAACAGGCATCACAAAGAAGAAACTTGAAAACAAACCTTCTATTGATGATGTTTTGCCATGTTTTTTGAAATTTGTCGAAGGGTCTGTATTGGTAACCCATAATGCAAAATTCGACGTTTCGTTTCTTAACGCTGCTTGTCTGCGGCAAGGAGTAATGTTCGAACGGCCTTGTATCTGCACTTTAAAAATGGCTAAAGCTCTTGTTTCCAATATCGATATCCATTCATTAGAGAACCTCGCAAAGCACTATGGTTTTACATTTAAAACCCGTGGATCTCTCGATGATGCAAGGTTCACATATTCTGTATTAAAAGGTCTACTTCAAAACGAGGGAAAACATCTAACTAGATATCGATATCTGAAGCCCTTCTTACTAAGTTTTTTTGATCCGTAAATGTTCCGTTGCCACAAACAGATATCAACGTCATTTCCATCGTAATTTTCGTAAGCAGTCATTGCCTATTTTCAAAGCAATAGATTTCTCTGGACTGTCCTAGTGATCATGTTTATAAAATTGTTGAATTCGACGAAATGCTGTTTAAAAAAATTGTGATCCGACAACCAGAGATAGAAGGAGGATACAAATGAAACTTTCTATAAGCAATTTTTCGCCGGAAAATTATTTGAACATGGACTTTGATTCTTTTATTGTGGGACCTAGTAACAAAAACGCTCACCAAAAGGTTTTGGCTATTGCCAATGGGGCTTCGTTTGAATCGCCTCTGATTATAACATCGGATACCGGAAACGGGAAAACGCACTTGCTTGCGTCGCTTGGCAAATATTTACAGAAAAGATTAAAAACTGTTGTCATGCTTTCGGTCGAAACAATGCTGACCGTTTCCCATCCGGAGCGTCTTTTTGTCGAAGCCGATGCGGTGTTGCTGGACTCCGTGGAAATTTTGGCGTGTGACTGCAGTGGCGCAGGAAAAACGAAGTTCCAACGCAAAACTTTGGATCTCTTGCGGGCGATGTTAGTGGAACAGAAATTTGTGGCCATGTCGTGCGATCCGCAGTTCTTGGACAAGCCTCTAATCGGTGAATTGAAGGATTTGCTCATGAGAGGAACTATTGCGAGGATTGAAAACTGGAATTAAAACGCTCAAATTCAAATTTTAGAAGCGATCATCGACTCTGTCGAGAAAGTCGTAGGCGGTCGGAAAAGGTTTGACTGCGTGAGGACGTTGTTATTTCCCATGTTCATGCAGGAAGTCACTATCAATAGTCAACCCGCCTTGCCAAATCACGTATCCGTTCCTAACATGCATAGTATTAAAAAAAACAAGGTCAGTCTGGACTCTCATAAACGCCCCTTCAAGCGGAGCCTTTTTAAAGTCCACTAAACGGATGGATCCGTCACCAAAGTGAAAGATTGCCTCGAAATTAGCGACTATTTCTACCGACTTTATAATGCGTGGAGCTTTCATGTTCTTGCTCGCTCATACCCGATGTCGGTACATTTGGCTTCTTGAGAGGATTCGCGGTTCCAGACGATGGACGGTGGAAATTTGAGCTTTGCACGGAGTGATGCCCTTTCTTCGTCATTAATCAAGTAACTCGCGAATCGGCGCCTCGTGGAATCTTTTAAGTGGCCTTTGAATATTAAGAGTCTCGGTTCAGCAAGATGGTCGTGTGGGATATGAGAGCTTTCTGGGAATACCGCGCTTTCGACTGAATAACAGTCATCGGACATGTCTAAGCCAATTTTTGCCGCTTTTTCTTTTCCAAACGGCACCGTCCTTACGACACCCGGACGATAAATTCCATCCATATCAAAAAAAGCGACGATGTCTCCGATCTTAAAGTGACACTCGTCCGGATCTTTGCCGAGAAACGGCCTGGAAGACATGTCCGACCATCCTTTAAGGCGGCCAGTTTCGTCGAAACACCAATGGCCAACCCAATTGAAGTTGCCCCAATACTCGATTTTTTGAGATCTTCCCCACATCGTGATACCGTAGTAGAAAATAGGCGGATCGCCATCTTTGCGGGTGCTGACGTCTCGCATCATTGCCGCTCTGGCTTGCTCAGGCGTAGCAAAGAATCCGAGCGAAATTTCATTTTTTTCGACTCCATCCGCGATCTCGCCGAGGGCTTCTATTCTAGAAGTTTCGTAGAAATATGATAAGAAGTCTTCATCGGGTTTGGGCGCGATTAGCGGAGCTTCATGAGAAAGAGGATACGGGTATTCCTCAACGATCCTTGTCCTAGAAATGATCTTTTCCATAAGTTCGTCATCAACATTCATTTCGTCAAAATAATTTTTGTTCCATTCTTCAACAACGCTGTGCGGGTAGGGGAGAAAATTGGATGCATCGCAAACAACTCGCTTTAAAGCACCATCCGAATCGGTGTATGCGAGGTCCACCGCGAATAGCGGAAAAGCCCGGCTTCCCGATGGACCAATAATCTCCCGAATGATGCCAAACATCAGGTTACGTTTGTGGTATAAACCGACAACCATTCCCACGGTCCATTCCCAGCTCTCTTCTGTAGCTTTAGGAACAGGCATTGGAGTCGGACACGTTCCGGAGTAAAAAGCGTTTCTTTGGTCAAAACACCACGATTGAGCGGGCTGACCATCTCCCTCCATGTCATAGCAGACGATTCTCGACGCAAATAGTGTCTCCTGCGGCACTTTCGGATCGTCCGGAGCACGCTCTTCTTTTGGATCTTTCCAGACTTGATTTTTCAGCATTTGATAGGCTTCTTCAAATGACAAAGCGACAAAATTATCATATATAAAAAGCTCGGCCCCCATAGGCAGACTTTTTACACAAAAATATGTCAAAATTCTATAAAGGTTTGAGGGCATGTAATTTTCTCCTATTTTCTCGCCAATAACTACCTAGCGATTCTTATCGGCATTGAACGTGACAAAATTTGTAGTGATGGAAAAATGGGCTGATTTTTAGATCTAGGTCATAAAAGTCATCTCGATTAACCTCGTAACGTAAAAATCTTTCAAAAAAGATCATTTTTGTTTCTCTATGTCCTTTTAGCTTTGTTCTCTCTCTTCAGGATGCTTGAAATCGTAGTAAAGGTCATCGCAGTTAATTTGGATATCGTACTCTTTATAGTGAATTGTCATGTCGTGATTCTCTGCTTTTTTGAAATTTTTGATGTCTCGCAGTACCTTAAGGGAATCCGAACAATCTTTACTGAATAAATAGAATTTCATCGAAAATTCATGCGTCTCACCAGTTTCCTTGAATTTAACGACGTAACTGAAATGATCCGTACATGAAAACTCCGATAAATGTATGCCTTTGTGGTAAGGATCGAGTTTTTCTTTGATGGGAGCGTTCTGGCCTAGCGCGCGAAGTTCGGCGCGATATTTTTTTTCGAAAAGTTTGAGTTGCTTGATGAGATGTTGATGCTCCTTCCTGCACTCTAAATTGGGGTCAATGTGATCGCCGCCAATGTCAACATATCCAATACATTCGCCGTCCCGCTCCACCGATAAAAAAGGGCTTTGCACCCACGATTCTTCAGCGCGCAGCACTGTGACAGTAACAATAGCGGGAAGCATCCGGTAGTTGATCGCTGACTTGTTCTTTTTTCTGTTCATCGGTCTAAAAGTCTCTCTTATTTTTTCGCCAATAGCCGCCCCAGCGACTCTTATCGGCGTTGAACCTGACAATTATTGTCCAGATGCTCGCAGCATGTTTCAGTGCTTCGATGGGATTGCTATAACTCGACACGGACGCGATTTGCTTACACTGCGTCTATTTGTTGGCAAATCGCCTGAAGCTAAAGAATGTTATTTGTCATTATAAAGTTAAAAGATTCTTGTATTGTGTCAGAAAGTGGTAAAAGAGGGTCGGGATTTACATTTCCAACCCATCACGATCGAAAATCAGATATTTGCTAATTTTCGAAAAGCGAGCGAAGACCCCTAATTTTTCCTAACCTCAATGATTTTCTTATAAAGAATCTTTTGATCTTATCACTTTATTCGTTTTTTCCTATAGGAACGTGACTTTTGCGGTCAACAGTGCGGTTCGTCCTTCGGAGACCTTGTTATCACCACGGTTGGACGTTGTTTTCTTTACATTGTCCTGCAAATTAAAATCGCTGTTATCACTGATAGTCAGAGGGATGAGGTGTTTTATATCAGATGTTTTTAAACAGACGTTTTTCCCGAGCACTGCAGTGAGAAGCTTTTTTCGGAATGAAATCAGTGAGATTTATACGAGCTACTATGGAGCACTACGGACTTCAGTAGTACACGTGATTCGGGGCCGGTATCAGCTACAGGCTCAAAACGGAATTTTCCCCTCTCTCGTTGGTCATAATTCAGCCAAGCATCTCCAAAGCAAGCAAAGTATCGATGTGTTGCCTCGGTTTTCTTCATGAGAGATGCTACATTCTTTCCTATTTTACCGTTATTTCTGACGTTGATGCCACCAAACGCCTCCAGAACCCAAATCTTTCCATTACGGTCTGTGCCGGCTGCATCAACTCCTGATTGTTGAGTCGGACTCAAGTCTGTTATTTTTCCTTTGGGGTGTTTTTTTTGGATTAATCGAAGGGCTTCAATGAGAACCTCAACTTGACACATCTGGCGGTGTACTTCACTGAGTTCCCATTTTTGATTGCCTTCTATGTTGAATAGTAACGATTCATGTCCGGTGACGATCACTTTTGGTAGTGATTCACGAAGGTCTGTGTGTTCCGCACCAGAGTAATTACAAAACGACGAATTCTTAAGTGCATGGAAGTAATTTGCTACGACAGATTTCCATGCATCTTGTAGAAAAATCACTACTTGTTCAAAAGATATGTCGTTCTTATTCAAAATGTTTGGGTTGACAGCGATAAGGTAACTCATTGTTTATCACCTTTCTGAGGATCCATTTTATTTCTTGGTTTTTGGATACATAGTGCTGAGCTGAAGTCCGGAGCATATTGCTTGAGTTTGGCGAGAATCCGTGGCCCCCCTTGATCGGATTCGGCCTCTCGCTCAGGAATAATCACTCCATGCAGCTGCGCACGACGGTCGTCCCAGTGCCGACGTAAGACGGACCAATTGTGCTCGTTATAAGTTCCTTGAAATACAATCGGAAAAACCTCGATCCGAAATAGTTGATGTCCAATGGTCCCCCGGGCCAGATCCGCATCGAGTTTTTTGCACCAGTGACTACTCACCCGATCCACCCGCCCCAGTCGCTGTTCTACCACTCCTGAATTCCATTTGGGATGGATAAGGACGACTGTCTTGTAAGTCTTGTGCAGGTTTAATCCTTCACGCCCAACCACGGATTGGGCAATCAAGACCATGGGAAAACACTTCGGCCGGTTGAATGCCTGCTGGATTAGCCGATGGGAGAATTGGAGTGTATTACCGTTCATTTTCGACCCTAGCTCGTCTAATAAAAGCCGCTTACGGTTGTCACTTTTTTTCCCCGAGTTAAACACCCTCGCTTTTTCTCCTTTGAAGCAAATACATTCATGGTTTTTCACCCTCATTTTCTCGCTATTATCGATCCCAGCGACTCTTATCGGCGTTGAATATGACAAAATCTGTCAAAACAAATAAATCAGCCGCTCTTTAGCGGCCTTCCGACCTAAAAAGGTCGAACCTGACAATTATTGTCCAGATACATGCCGATATATTCGTGATTCGGTTGTTATTCATGGATCATTTTTATTAATGGAGGCCGTTATGTCATTGGACAAGCAATATCTGATGTTTGAAGGAAGCCGTTACTTGATACGTTGTGTTAAAGCGGACATTCCGCCTCTGCAATCCAAGGATCGTCGCAAAGATGTTATCAAGGCGCTTTTTGCGCTGCTTAAGGAAGTCTGCAAACCTGACGAGTTGAAGGCGGCGCTTTTAAAGATATTTAAGCACGAGCGCTTTGACTTGGAAATGGACGATGACGACGGTTTTTCACTGGAAGACTTAAAAAAGGACAGTCCGGAAACATCTGAAGTCTGTAAGGAAGCTGGACGTCTTTCGGAAAAAGCCCTACTTGCCTGGTATAGAAATTTCATCGAAATTGATGAGAGCAGTATTTTCGATTTCATTCGTACGCGGGATAGTAGGCATCTTTTCAGTCAGAGATTTCGTCCTATCGTCGCTAAGCTGCTCAACATAGTCACACCTAAGCTTCAACGGTTAAAACCAAAACAGAAATCTGGCTTTGAAACTCGTCTCGATGAAGTTACATCGTGCTTGAAACTAACGCAAACGGAACGAAAGTTTCTCGATTTTATTTATGTTTCGATGCTTAAATCTGGGCGGTTCAAAGCGATTGAACATGATGAGATCATGGATTCCGACAACGTCAGAGACTATATTCACGAGTTTCTCGATGTCAGTCGTGAGGAAGCGGAAAAGTTGTGGAAGAAAGACAACACTCTTATACGACTAAAGCTGATTGACTTCGAATATGGCCGGCGTCTTTCAAAGCGCATAAATATGTGTGATGAACTCCGAGAATACCTTTCAGGGATGTATTCTTCGAGTTTTCTTGAAAGCCTTTTCAAAAAAGACATGACTGCGCCTCTTAACATTAACCAATTTGACGTCACCGATGACGAACGCGAAATTTTAGAGGGGCTTCTCTCTAAAAAAGGAGGCAAAAGCGTAAACATTCTATTTTACGGCGCACCAGGCACCGGCAAGTCCAGCCTTGCCGCCACGCTTGCGAAAGAGTTCAATATGCAGATATTTAAGATTGAAAATCCTCTCGACGGCGGACAGGAAAACCGTATCAGAAAACTTCTTTGTGCCTGTGAATACACGAAAAAAATCGACAACGCCCTTATTCTTGTTGATGAAGCGGATCGCATTCTTTGTTCAAGATATTCCTGGGTTAACTTCGGAGACAAAAGCGACAAGGGTTGGTTTAACGAATTTTTCGAGAATTCTGGCTGCAAGATCCTTTGGATCACAAACGGTCTTTTGGGAATTGAAGATTCAACGAAGAGACGCTTCTCCTTTTCAAAACGATTCGAACCTTTTTCAAAAATACAACGCCAAAAAATTTGGCAAGACCTCGTCATGAAAACACCGGAACTATCGGCACGTTTGACACAGCGGGATCTGGAAGAACTCTCGCTTCGCTACGATCTTAATGCTGGACACATCGAAAACGCTATCACACAAATATCGTCTTTTCTCGAAAAGTCGAAGCTCTCCGCCAGAGTATTGCTTGACCGCTATCTCACGAGTTCGGTCGAACTGGCCACAGAAAGTGAATTAAAGCAGAATTCACGCCTTCCATGCAAAGAACACTCTCTCGAAGGCTTAAACGTTGATGTGAATCTCGGCGAACTTGTAAAAACCATTGAGGAATTTTCGGAATACTGGGCGACCGAAAAAGATTCAATGGCCATTTTAAATATGAATCTATTGCTTTTTGGTCCCCCGGGAACCGGAAAAACCGAATTTGCCAAATTCCTCGCTGTTCATCTAAAGCGTGAACTCATCGTCAAACGAGGATCTGACATCCTAAGCATGTGGGTCGGCGGGTCCGAAAAGAATATCGCCGCAGCGTTCCGAGAAGCCGAAAGAAACCAAGCCATCCTGTTCATTGATGAAGCAGATTCACTTTTATGGGACCGTGAAGCCGCGCATCGTTCCTGGGAAGTCACGCAGACCAATGAATTTTTGTGTCAGATGGAAAACTTCAAGGGCATATTAATCTGTGCGACGAACCGGACGGAATCGTTTGATTCAGCATCTTTAAGGCGTTTCAACATAAAAATTCACTTCGATTATCTGACGAAGGACGGAAAAGCGATATTTTTCGAAAGATTTTTCAGAAGGCTGCTGGGCGATCGTCAGTTGTCTGAGGAAGAGCAAAGAATGCTAGCGGGTCTTTCGTTACTTGCGCCGGGCGACTTCAAGGTTGTTTGGCAGAAGAACGCGTTCAGGAAAAAAGATTCGATTGATGTGCAAACACTAATTAGACAGCTTAGGGCTGAAAGCGAGATAAAGCTTGCAAAAGCTGGTAGAGCGGTGGGGTTTGTTTCGGCCGATTAAGGATTCAAAGATTCGAAAAAGTGGAAAAACGCAAGATAAAGGAGTTAATCGTGTCTTCTTCTGATATAAAAAATAATTCACCCGGAAACGAAAGTTTGATCAATAAAGCAAAACATAACGATATTGCGGTTAGAGAAGAATTTGTTAAATCGGCTGAGTCTCTTACAAAAGAACTGTTGGATGCGTTGTTATCGCCAATAGAATCCCAAAAGTCAGAGGACCCAATCGTTTTTCAATTTTCTTTTATTTATAAGCGAGTGATCCAATTTCTTATTAAATCCGAACTGAAAAAGTCATTGGAAACAGATGATATTTCTTTTGAGGTGCAAACTATTGTGGCGTGGCAGAATCCGTCAAGTTTTGAAAAACTTGACACCATAATTTACTACTACATTACATCCAAGAATAAAAGTCAACATCAAAGCGATCTTCAGTTTATCTCCGTTGAATTGCCAAAGGCCGCTTTTTTAAATGGAACGATGCATAAAGGAGTTTTCGACATTTTATGGGCTAGCAACGATCCGCTTGATAAAATAAAATGTCAACTTGCTTTACGTGATGATTTGCCAACCAGCTTTATGCGACGTTTGGCTTTTGATAGCTCACTCATAGCAAGAGTGTACATCGCAACCAACAAGCATCTTCCAAAGTTTCTATTGGACATATTAATCGCTGATCCGCAAGAATTAGTGAGGTCTTGGATTGCTCGGAGACCGAATCTTGACATGGATTTCATAGCAAAGTTATGCATCGACGAGAGTCACTTAGTTCGTGAAACATTGGCGATACATGCCAATTTATCATGCGAAAAGATTGAAATTCTGGCACAAGATTGCCATTCGGGAGTACGATCTGCCATAGCAAGTCGCCCGGAAATACAGATGTCTTTAATAGAGAAGCTTGCAAATGACAAAGATTGGTCAGTCAGAGCTACGGTTGCAAGGGTTCATTTGGGTTGTCTCTCAGAAGAATTACAAAAGGGCCTTCTCACCGATAAGTCTCTCAGGGTTAGAATGGCTGCAGCAAAGAATTATTCTTCTGTCAAAGAAATTAGGAAGATTAAAAATTACTCTAATCTAGTCTTGGGATCGAGCGGAAAAAGGCTCACGCGATATCTTTATAAGTCACTTGCGAGCGGTCATTCTATAGAGTGGATACCCGCTTTCGAAAAGGTATTTCAACCGTTATTTAAAGATGATCAATTTGGCTTTATTAGCCTAATGGAGTCGTTTTCAGATCTTCAGAAAGAAAATCTTGCTAAGTACTGCAAAAAAACAAATAAAGAATCTGAAATTGTTTCTTTGAGCGAATGTTTTAGCTATCTGGACGCAAATCAGATCTTCAGAATACTTAAAACTGATTTGCCTGAAGATAGTATTGTAATAGATACCGCGTCAATGTTTAAAGAAAATTTCAAAAAGCTGTGTCGCTCCAAACGTCGATCAATAAAAAAATGCGAATCGTTTATGGAAATACACGATTTCCTGGGGTTTGAATCCGGGCTTATGAACATAAATGAATTTTCGTTAAATATGGGCGAAAAATTCCCGTATTTGGAAAAGCTCGACAACAGAATGCTCGATTGTGAACATAAAGCCATATTGCCAAAAACAAATAGGGATTTGGTTCTTTGGGGACGTGCGTTAAGACACTGCATTGGGAACGAAAACTTTGCTAGAGACTGTGCGGTCGGAACACGCGCAATCTTGGGTCTTAAAGGTAAAAGCGGCAGAATTAAATATGTCGCTTTGATAGAAAATGACAAAATTGTGGAAGCCAAGGGCTTTTCAAACTCTGAGATGCCTTATGATCTCTATTTAAGATTGGAGAAAGCCATTTTCGATGAATGGTGTATTCAATCGGAAAGTGTAAAAACAAACTTTGTTGTTGCTGACAAGCCAGCTTATGACTTATATAAAGTCACCTGTGCCTTTAGTAACGGTCGGATGATCGTTTTTGATTGTAAGAAGCATCTTGGTGATGATTTGGTGGTTGATTCAATGGATAACATTCCAGCCTGGCCAAACGCTGTGCGTTTTAATCCCGACGACTTTACAGGATTGTAAACTGCACTGGTATAAAATTGTTGCGGCAAAAGCACTAAGTATTCAATTCCTTTCCGAAAAAGAATTTTTCTTTAATAGCATTAACCGTATCTCGAGGCGCTAGTAGCCTTGCTAAGCGTAATTTCTGGTTATCTGTTACCTCGGCTTCATAAAGGCGAATTTTTCCTTCCGGGAAGTGCCCATGGTCGCCATGCAGATCTTTACGAAAAGAACCGTTTTTCACCGTATACTCGTTATCGCTCATGTCGTATCCGATCGGTTTATCGTCTTGAGATGGAGGCATGCTTACAATAATAGCTGGAGATAAAGTGATTTCCGTGTTTTCCCATGCGGCATACTTGCCATTCCAGCCGAGGCGTCTAACATTTTTGGTCTGACGCATAGAAACAATATCGCCGATGTGAAATATGCATTCCTCTTGCTTAATATACGTAAAAGGTCGGCAGGAAATCTCATCAACACCAATACAATCACCTTTGCGATTAAAAGACCAAACGAATTCCCATGGGCTTGCTTTTGTTTCGCTGTAAGGTTTGTTTAAGTCATCTCCATCGCCATTGATGCGAGAGGGGTTGATTGAGTACGATAAAACAAGTGGATATGGCGTAGGGTTTCCACTGGAAAATGTCCAATCAGCATTTTGGTCCTTCGAAACGCTCTTTTTTATCCGATCAACAGCTCCGTCAAATGAAAAAGAACCTCCAACAATCTCATCCTTTGAATCGACGCAGTCCCATCCTGGAGCATATAAGACTGTTTTTTTGATTTCAAAAAAAATTTCATCGATACCGCTTCTGTATTTTTCCAGAGCGAGTGATATATCTCCTGGAATAGTGGGAGGTTCCCATTTTTTCGGGTAATGAGTGAGATGCCTCACTTGCCCTGTCAATTGCCGTAGCACGTTTCCATTAAGACACCACATAGCTAACCGGTATAAGTAATGGTCGGAGATATCTTTGTTAGAAAGTTTCCAGATAAGAGGTTTTTCAACCCACCTCCTATATGAATCTCCATTTTCAGTGGTTACGGCTGTTTGCACATCGAACTCTTCAACAACACCGCCTTTTGGATGAGACGATATGCTTCGTCCTCGTATAACACCACAGAAAATTGATCCATCAATAATTACAGCTACGATTTCGTTTTCACTAAAAGTCTGCTGGCCTTCAATATTTTTGCTCACTTCGGCTTGAATAACAGTCGTTCCGTCGACGAAGTCCCCCGCGGTGTCAAAACGCCAAACGCGAGATCTTATCTCGGTGGAAATGAAAAACATTTCAGTAATTCGAAAGAACAGATCAAAGTCGCTTTTTTCCCCGACAGGCAGGTTTTTCATAAACAGCTTTGCTGCGTCGAAAGTCTTAAACAGACCTACTTCGTTAAAATAGATCTCACTACCAATAAAATTGCTTCCTTCATATTTTATTCGTTCCAAACAAAATACAGACTCTACGGGATCGACTTTTGTGGAAATTAAGGAATCTAAAAAGTCCCAAGTTCGTTCACAGGCAGCCATTGCTTCTCTTATATTGGACGCGCCAACCGGGTTTGTGCTGTGAACATTCCACTCTAAGCGGCCAATCCGACCTTCGGATGCTTCGTTTTCTATCCATTTTGCGATGGCATACCCACTTTTATCGGGATCTTCGCTTCCAAGATCATGATCAAAGCTGATGAAGCAAATATCTTTAGACTTGAGAATTTCAATAGCTTCTTTTGCGGTTTTCGCCCAAAACTCGAAGTTGCGATTAGGTTCTCTTAGGTCATCAATCCACAGCCAGCGCTTTTTAAACATTTTTTGGTTGTTCTTCACCACTTATAGTTTGCCATTTTTTTATAAGCAGTTATAGAATCTTCCTGATTTTTATTCATAGGTGATCACTAATCCTGAAAGTCCCTAAACAAGGTATTGATTGAATCAAATGTTAAAAAAGTTGTTTCAGTGGGGCCGTGCCTATTTTTAGCTATAATCAGCTCCGATTTTCCTTCTGGTTTGAATTCTAGATTATAATAGTTCTCTCGATAGAGAAACATCACAATGTCTGCTGCTTGTTCTACCGCTCCGAAGACAAGTAAGTCAATCAACTTAGGCCTTCTATCTTTACGTTTTTCTACAATTTTTGTGAGTTGTGAAAGCAAAATAATCGGAATGTTAAAATCGTGTGCCATTGATTTTAGTCCGCAGGATATTTCAAACATTTCTTGCTCTCTGGTTTGTCCTTTTTTTGCGTTCGATGTATTTATCAGCTGCAAATAGTCAACGATAACCAGCCCAAGGTCTTTTTCAGCAGTATATTTGCTAAGTTTTGACCTCAGGTTTTCAACTGAGTTGTCTTTAGCATCATCAAGCGCAATAGTTGAAGACAAAGCTTCAATAGTCCTCGCAGCTTGAGACAATTTTTCTTGCTCTTCTAATGTCAAAGTTCCATTTTTTATGGATCTTGAATTTACACCGGATTTCATTGAAAGTAGCCGAAGCATAAACTCATCCTTTGACATCTCGAAGCTAAAAATGGCAACGGATTCTCCTGATTTTGCGACATTTAACGCGCAACTAAGTGCCAACACGGTCTTGCCCATAGCTGGTCTTGCTGCGAGAATTACAAGATCCTTTCTCTGCCATTTTTTGATTATTCTATTTAAGTTTTGCGTCATATTTTATCCTTTCTCCGAAGTTAGAAGATTAAGAAAACGAGTGAAAATTGATTCTAACGAGACATTGTGACAAAAATTGTCCTTTGATCACGGACTGTGGACGATAATTTTATATGAAACATTTTCCAATCATATTCGCTAGATCGGAAAAGAACACTCAATGCCAAGTTCTCGCTTCATTTTTACTTGCTGTAAAAAACAGACTAACTGATGAATGCTTTTTGTACTTTTCTTTGCAATGTCCCGCATTTCCTCATTTTCAAGTTCAAGGTTCATCTGCGATGCCCCAAATCTCGCCAGTTCAACTCTTTCTGGATAAGTAGGTCGCTTTATTTCCAAGACAGCGAATGAAAGCAGTAAATTTTTAAGTTTATCATTAAAATCTTTCAAATTAGTCGGTGAACAGGTTGAGATGCAAATGATTTGGCTGTTGTTTTCAATGAGGCTTTCAAACGTAAAGATCAGTTCCTCTTGTGTGGCACGGCGACCAGCGGCTGATTCAAGATCATCCAAAACAAAAATGTCCTGTTTTCTCATGCGCTCACGAAAATCTGCCATTTTGTTGTTTCGTAATGCCGCAATCAAATACTCCATGAATCTGCCGCCTGAGAGATACATAACACTTAGGTTTTGCTTTCTCAAAACTTCACTTAGATAGCATTTTACAAGATGACTTCCGCCTGTTCCTCTTTGATGTTTTAAGACGACCAATCTAGGAAGCGTCGTTGTCAAAAAGACGTTACTGAATCGGTGAAAATATTCATATGCTTCGCGATTGCTTGGCAGCGGAAAATAAGACTTAAAGTCTATCTTGGGAGAAATGGCAATGGAGGCGAAATCTAACATCTTGGAAGAATAATTTGTCATTGTGAACCTCTAATAATTTTTCGGATCTGGAAAAATGATCATAGGCAGATTTAAAGAAAAATCTCAAGACGAGTTCGAATAATATTTACAACATTGAGTATTGATTAAATAAACATGCATGCTTAATAAATGAGCTAAGAAGGATCTGTAGACGAAAAACGCAGGAATTTTGTATAGCTCTGAAGATGTCAGACATGAGATTTGATAATGCATTTATGTGGAAATACAAATTAGTGCGAGTATGATCCTTGGGAATTGTAAATTACTGTTTAAGAACAGCCAACCAACTAGAGATCTTGCAAGGTTTTCGAGAAAAAATCATAGTTTTGATCTCATGGTAGGTTTTATCTTCAACTCTTTCGGTTCCGAAGTAAAGTTGTTCAATCACACCAGATAGTTTATCTCCCTTAAGAGTTTTCCAAACTCTCTTTTCCTTTTCAAGAAGCTTTGGCTGAGTGATATTGCTAACTTTCATCCAATTCGCATACAAAACAATCCCACAGCATATTTTGACAGGTGCGGAAACTTCGGCAAGGTTTTCAAATACCGTGATAATGCTAGAGGGACAGGTACCAGCAGATGACCCATCTCTATCAAATACCTTTTGTCGGAGGAACGAAGCCTTGAATTCAACGACAGCGAGAAAATCGTGGACAATGTTTTCTAGACCGTTTTTTGGTAGATCACGGCCAAAACCAAAGTCCATTCTGGGCGTTCTTTTCTGATGGCGTGGTGTTTTTGGATAGTGGATTTCTGACGCAACGAGTCGTTGTAAGATCTTTTGA
>CAILAO010000551.1 GCA_903832105.1 uncultured Pseudomonadota bacterium
CCCAAGAACACCTCTGCTATTAAGATAAAGTTCGAATTTGAATCCCACAGTAAGGTAGCACAGGGATCAAACTTATATTGTTTCGAACTGACGCCTACCGTGGAGGAAACTTTTCTTGTCAGTGAAGATCGGAAGTATGTGACTACCAATTGGCGTTCTTATGGATCCCCATCGCAGGAAAGCCGCCTATACGATGAGCGCAACGAAAAATCTGCAGATGGCCAATGGAATGGAGTTGGTCATTTTGTCTATGAGGCCATTTCGCATTGGATGGTCTACCATTTTCATGACACCAGTTCGATGGCTCCTATGCGCCGTTCAGAGATAGTCGAAGACAATCAGCTTCTTCGTAGCAATGGCGGCAATATTGCTCCTTTTCTGTTGAAACTGAAGAACGATGAAAATCACTGTTCCTGTTATCAAGAGATTGTGAACGCAATCCGACTGGTCATCCCATTTTTTGACGATTTTCGCCTAGATGTCAGCAGAAGTGGCGATGCGGATAATGTCAAACTCAGTTGGCAACAAAAAGGTTCTGATTTCCCGATGCAGCCATATCACCTCTCAGACGGGAGCATTCGCTTTATATGCCTGGCAACGGCACTTCTACAGCCTTGTCCACCCTCGGCCATTGTAATTGACGAGCCGGAACTTGGCCTGCATCCTGAAGCTATACGCATACTTGGCGAGTTGATTCAGGATGCTGCCAAGCGAACACAGGTTATTGTCGCCACGCAATCGCCCTTGTTGCTAGATCAGTTTTCCATCGAGGATATAGTCGTGGTGAACCGTAAAGAGGGTCAATCCAGTTTCGAACGCCTGAAACGTGCGGATTTCGCAGAATGGCTTGAGGAATATTCTGTTGGCCAGCTCTGGACGAAGAACGTCATCCAGGGAGGAACAGCCCATGAGTAATTATGCGAATGTAGTTGTGCTTGTCGAGGGACCGACAGAGCAACGCTTTGTCAAGGATTTACTTGTGCCTTTTCTTGTGAACAAGTCCGTTTTTCTCACGCCCATCATAATTGACAAGCCGGGGGAAAAAGGTGGAGATGTGAAATTTGCACGCGCCAAGAATGACATTGAAAAACACCTGAAGCAACGGAATGACACCTGGATAACGCTTCTGGTGGACTACTATGGTATCCGAGGAGACTGGCCGGGATATGATGAATCGAAGAGACAAACTGACCACGTCAGAAAAGCTGAAGTCATGAACCAAGCGACAGCAGATGAAGTACAAAGGCTGTTTCAAGACCAGAATCCGGGGAGGCGTTTTATCCCGTATGTTTCCATGCATGAAATTGAGGCGCTCTATTTTAGTGATCCGGCCTGCCTGGCTGAAAAGATTGGTGTACCTAAAAGTCGGATCGATCTCATTCTTGCGGATTGCGGTGAACCGGAGATGATCAACGACAACAGTCAAACAGCTCCATCAAAAAGACTGGAGGCACTCTCAGACCGCTTCAAAAAGACATCTACGGGCATTGCAATAGCGCAGGCAATTGGCATCCAGAAGATGCGTGAAGCCTGTCCCTTGTTCAACGCCTGGCTTACAAAGATAGAGCAATTGGCAGAGCGAGCAAATGAGTAACTATTGCAAAGATGTTAAGTTGCAATGACCACGTTTGATATCAGTCATCCAGCAAGTTAGGTGCTAACGACACCGATCACCGCCTGTTTTCTCAATTACCATGTGTTGCCGTCTTTCCAAGAAACGGCAACATTATTTTCACCATTAATA
>CAILAO010000552.1 GCA_903832105.1 uncultured Pseudomonadota bacterium
TGGACAAGAAAAAGAATGAAAAAATTGCAGTCTATGATTTCGGGGGCGGAACATTTGATATTTCCATACTTGAAGTTGGAGAGAATGTTGTAGAAGTGCTCGCGACAAACGGTGACACACATCTTGGCGGTGACAATATCGATGAGATTGTGATCGAATTTCTCGTGAAATCATTTAAGGACGATACGGGGATCGATGTCACCAAGGATCCTATGGCGATGCAACGTTTGAAGGAAGCTGCTGAAAAAGCCAAGATAGAACTTTCTTCCGCGCAGACAACAGAGGTGAACCTTCCGTTTTTAACCGCGGACCAGAGTGGCCCTAAACATTTGACACTCAATATTACGAGGGCGAAGATCGAGCAGCTTATGACGGATATTGTGGAGAAGACCCTTGGTCCATGCCGTCAGGTGATTAAAGACGCTGGTCTCAAACCAGAAGAGATTAATGAAGTTCTCTTGGTCGGCGGTTCAACAAGAATACCTTTGGTTCAAAGTAAAGTCCGTGATTTCTTTAAAAAAGAACCAAATAGATCTGTGAATCCGGACGAGGTTGTTGCGGTCGGTGCCGCAGTACAGGCGGGAATTTTAGGAGGAGAAGTGAAAGATATTCTCCTTTTGGACGTGACTCCTCTATCACTCGGCATCGAAACGTTGGGCGGCGTCATGACCAAACTTATCGAGCGTAATACGACGATTCCGACGAGGAGGAGCCAGATCTTTTCGACCGCTGCTGATAGTCAAACATCCGTCGAAATCAATGTCCTTCAGGGTGAACGTGAAATAGCAACGGGGAATAGACAACTGGCCCGCTTTAGCCTCGTGGATATTCCACCTGCACCACGTGGCGTACCACAGATCGAGGTTACGTTTGATATCGATGCCAACGGTCTTGTTTCGGTGTCCGCAAAAGATCTGGGTACTGGGAAGGAACAACGAGTCACAGTGCAGTCATCGACGCGTCTATCAGAAAACGAGATCAAGCAGGCAGTCCGTGATGCAGAACTTCACGCAGACGAGGATAAAAAGAAGAGGGAAACAGTCGAAGCTCGTAACACGCTTGACTCGATGATATTCCAATCAGAGAAAATGATGCGAGAAAATCCCGATAAGATTCCAACTGAAATGAAGTCTGATATTGAGTCAGAGATTTCAAAAGCAAAGTCCGTCCTTGAAAGTCAGGATGCCGAGATCTTGAAACGTGGTCGTACTGACCTCGAAACAAAACTTCATAAATTAGCAGAGCATATCTATAAACAAACAGGTGCTCAACCTGGTCAAGCTCCTGGCGGAGATCCCACGCAGCAGACCTCCAGCGGACCAAGCGGTCCTGGTCCTAAGCCAGGGCAGGATGATGTGGTTGACGCTGAATATGAGGACGGTTCGCCGAAGTAGAAAAATTAGCGGCGACAGCTCTAATAAGAAAACGGCGGCGATTAGATCGCCGCCGTTTTTGTTCTACATCATCAGATTAGACAACTACTTTGCCAGTAGTACCCGTCATTAATAGCCACTGTAATAGTCGCTATAGTCACCGTAGGGGTTATAACCAGAATTATTCCACCATTCGTCGGTTCCATCGGAACCTGTAGCGTTAGGATCTTCTGAATCTACAGAATCCATGAAAGGATCTTCTTCTCCAGTCACTGTAGTATCTTCCGCTGAAGATGAGTTTTGGCATGAGCTTGTAGATCCTTGCTGACAGCCTTGTTGAGGTTGTTGGCCTTGACCAGTTTGGCCTGGATTAGTTCCAGTAGGCGGCCATCCCGTTGGTGGAATGTTTCCGGTGTTTTTCGGGACGACAACAACCGTCACAGAAGCTCTCTTCTCTTTGCCGCGACTTGAACAAGTCGCTTGAACGAGGAACTGACCGGTTATTTCATAAAGATGCGCGATGGTTTTGCCTTCGCCTGATTTGCTATCAGCGAAGTTCCATGTGATCTTGTTTTCATAAATGGTGTCACAACGACCTTCAAATGTGATTGATGTTCCAATGAGCACAATCATGGGATGTGCGTGGATGATGAAGCCGCCATCAACGTCGTCAAGTGAGGTGTTTTCGTCGACAACAACGAGGACCATGCTTGACGTGGCGTTTTCGTTGTCATTGGAAGTCACAACCATGGTGAGCGTGTAATCGCCCGCTTTTGCAAATGTATACTTCACTCCCAAATCTTCGCAGGCCGATCTGGCGGAAGTGAGTTTTTTATTTTCAATGCCCAGATCATAATCAGCGCGGACGATGCCTGGATTGTACTTACATGCCGTCGAGAGACCGATATCGTCGGGATCAGCGGTGCCGATCGACGGACGAATCAGGACCTCCTGATTAGCGTGAACTTTTGTCACAATCACGCCGTCCTTCATCACTTCAATTTCAGCGGATGGCTGAAGATTGACCGGTTGCGGCGGATTATTGTTATTGTTTGGATCAACGACATTACTAGGAGTGCTTGGGATCGTGTCGCGCTTTGATTTTCGCGGGTCGATGATTTCATAACGAGCGCAACTCAAAACCCAAAGGAATCCGAGCAAAAGCCCCCAGCACAACATTTTAGGATGATTTAAACGATTCACAATACAACTCCTTCTTCAAATGCAACTATCAACAAGAACAGTCAGCAGGTTTAAACAACTCCACTTCAACAACTACCGGAATATTTTAAACTCAACACGGCGATTCAGTTGACGTCCCTGGTAGTTGCCGTTGCTGGCAACTGGTTGGGATTCACCGTAACCCACCGCGATGATCTTCTTTGGATCAAGATTGTGACGTTTTACGATCCATGCCTTGATCGATTGCGCTCTACGGAAACTTAATCCACGATTATAACTTGCAGGACCTACAGAGTCCGTATGACCCTCGATAATCACCTTTTTGAAGACAGGAGTTTCGTTGAGATACTTCGCAAGTCTATCAAGTGTGCCATAGGATCCAGGAAGAACGACGCGATCTGAGTCAAACTCGAATAAAATATCATGCACGACGATTGTCTCTTCCTTCTTCGGCGGTCCTGCGAAGGGATCAGCTTTTTTGGCAGGCTCTACCGAGACTGGTTTCGTTTCTGGTTCAGGATTAGGTCCGCCGGTCCATGTAATACCGGAATAAACACGCCAGTCAGGAGACGCGATGCCTTTTTGAAGTTCAGCACCACCACCGAAGTGGAAGGCCAATTCCCTATTAATGTCGTGTTTAATGCCGAGATTCGCTTCGGCTGATGACGAAAGACGATCACTGGCATCATCGACTTGTCTCATGGGACAACTACTGTACACTTCAAAGATGAGTTTTGTGTCAGATGACGACAAGAGATAGCTGGCCGCAGCAGAGGCGATAAACATGTCTTTCAAGGGTTCCAGCGGTGTTTCGTTCTCTATTTTATCACCGGGATTTCGGAAGCGATAACCAACGTTCGCAGCCAGTGAAATCTTACTAATTGTGACATCACCAGCAAGCTCAAGATTCACGATTGGTGTTGTTGATTTGCCAACATACGGATTGTCCTTCGTTAAATTAACATTCGTCGAAAGGATTGTTGCAATTCCGTAGTCAGTTCCACCCCAGAGGCGGTATTTTGTGTTGGCTCGGACATCCGTGAAGCCGTTATCAGCAAATTGCCCGTGATACCCATCAGCATTAACAGACTGGCTGATGATGGAAGGGAGGGATATGCCGAGTTCCCAGTTTTTCATAAGACCGTATCCAACATTGAGTTCGCCCGCTAAAAGAGAATCGTCATATTTTACGCGTTCGTCAGTTCCGTCACGACGCTTGAAATACGGCAATGAATTTTTTGCATAATTCATAAAGAGACCGAGATTAAAATATCCCGGTTCAAGCGTCTTGGACGAATGAACAGTCACGTAATCGAGACCATCTGAGGTCGTGTTGAAATTCTGCATGTCGCTTCCGATAACGTTGGAAAATGCGACATCTGTCAAAAACATTGACACTAGGATTACGGGGGCGACTTTACATCGCGCATTTTTGGTAACTAGCTGTAACTTTTGCCAGTTATCTGAGCTTAACCACTTCATCTTTAGATCCCCTACAAAAATTCACTTCAAGAGTAACAACGGTAACAACTTCCATAACCACAAGAGATTCTTTAGCTTTGGCTCACTCCATGAACCAGCACTGGCAACCTCGCAGTGTGCAATCCTAATGCCAAAAGCTCAGAAGCTAACCAAGAGTTAGTACTTAGTTTGTATTTGCTGTAATAAGCGAACGGTAAGCCGTCTTACTGAAAGATGATATCTGTTGCCGTGTCTTCAGTAGCCTGAAGAGGGATTACAATAGCTCGATAGCTGTGACGCGTAGTGTCGATCAAATACTCAGCCCACGCGCCAACGAGCCCATAGTCATAGGTTCTATTAGGGGCTCCAAAGTCATATTCAAAGCGATAAGCACGATCGCTAGGAATTTTCAGGGCTTTGGGGTCAAGCTTTCTGAGCGCAACATGTCCTGACACGATGTCTCCAGGTCTTGTGTCTCTGAGGGCCGCTGGAACTTCAATGAACTTGACCTTGACCTCGCCAAAATCAAGAAGATCTCCGTCAATTTCCGCATCAAGGGATTCATTAGAGTTGGTCGGGATTACGGTGAAAGGCAGCGCTGGTTCGTACTCAACCACACCCTTGCTTCCCTCAACAACAAAAGTCTGACTTTTTACAGCAGCGATGCTGCAGGTGATTTTCGCCCAAGCGGGATTCTTTTCTTTCAGCGCCGTCAACTCGTCATCCGAAAGGAACGTTAGAATCCTAGTTCCGGATTGACCTTCCATTCTCCTCTTGGCCTCATCTCGGGCCATAGCGGGTCTTGCAGTAAGAAGGGTTGCTTCCATTTTGAAGATGGCTTTAGTCTTCGCAAACTTAATCGAAAGCTGTCCATCGCCAGTCACATGGTAGGCGATGGGACCTACTTTACCATCGACCACGATGTCAGAGCTGAAAGCCCCTTGATATTGACGTAAACATTTTGAGTACGGCGAAAGAGGCCCTGACGCGGTTGGCGTGGGGTTATCGGGTGTTTCACCTGCATTTCCCGTATTAGAGTTTTGGTTTCCGTTCTCTTGAGACTCGCTTGCGGCGGCCATTTCCTGGTCTATTTCAACCTCGGCTTCTTCTTCTAGAGACTTTAATTCTTCGGCATCCTTTGCCTTTTGTTCTTCGATGCTTCGGGAAGTTTGATCTTTCAGTTGACTGACACCGCTATTTGAGTTCTTCTGATCCTGGGACGTGGACCAGTTACTCTCGAAAGATCCCGATGTTCTCTTGGCTGGACGCTTGTACTCTGGACGCTGACACGACGGAAGCGCCACCAAACCTAAGATGATGGTCGCAAGAAATAAAATGTTCTTTAAACCGTTCATTCGAAATTCCTACAAGTCAGTGATAAAAAGTAACCAAGAACCACATGATTACATTTGTTATTTTGATAGAATTTCAGAAGATAGCAAGATGTCTCTTTGGGATTACAAAAGTTTTACATATTGACGAGAGGGGCTTTTACGCAATAAAAGTCATAACTGTTTAATTTAAGGTAAATGTTTTTAATAATTTCTTATGGTTAAAGACGGTCCGAAAATTCACATCGTTGGAGGAGGCCTTGCGGGAGTTGAAGCAGCCTGGCAAGTTTTAAAGGCCGGATTCTCTGTGGTGTTGCATGAAATGCGCCCCGAAAAGACGACTGAAGCTCATGTAACCTCCCATCTGGGGGAGCTTGTTTGTTCCAACTCGCTGAAGTCCGAGGCTCTAGTCTCTGCACCTGGTCAATTAAAGTTCGAAATGGAGGGACTTGATTCGCTCGTTGTAAAAGCTGCGAGAGAGGCAAAAGTCCCTGCTGGCAAAGCCCTTGCGGTTGATCGAGAGGTGTTTTCAGCAAAGCTTGAAGACCTTCTTTTTAGGTATCCTCAATTTGAGATAAAACGTGAGGAGATCACCGAGATCCCTAGCAGAGAGGATTTATCTTCAAAAAATGAATATTGGATCGTGGCTACTGGTCCCCTAACCTCGGCGGGGTTGATACCCTACCTTTCGACATTATGCGGCGACGCTCAGGGGCTCTATTTTTATGATGCGATTTCTCCCATCATTGCTTCAGAGTCTATAGATTTCGGTCACTCTTTCAAAGCAGATCGGTACTCAAAGGAATCGTCGGAGGACGGTGATTATTTAAACATGCCCCTATCAAGAGAAGAGTACGATCGCTTTATTGATGCCGTGATAGCGGCTCCCAAAACACCACTGCGGGATTTTGAAAAGCCTGTTTTTTTTGAGTCATGTCTTCCTATTGAAGTCATGATTGAGCGTGGACGGGACACACTCCGGTTTGGCCCTATGAAACCTGTTGGGCTTGTGGACCCTAAAACCGGACGGGAACCCTATGCTAATATTCAACTGAGGTTGGAAAACAACGCTGAGACAATGTACAACATCGTGGGGTTTCAAACAAAAATGACGGTGACCGCTCAACGGGAAGTTTTTCGTTTAATCCCTGGGCTTGAGAATGCGGTTTTCTTAAGATTTGGATCTATTCACCGAAACACCTTTTTTGATAGTCCTAACGTTTTAAACGCGAACCTTACGTTCCGTCGTCACCCTTATGTGTTGCTTGCAGGACAGATCACAGGGGTCGAGGGTTATATGGAATCAGCAGCGATCGGATTAGTTGCTGGGCGCTTTGCTGTTGATCTTATTAAAAACCAGCAACGTTTTTTACCGCCGACAGGAACGATGATCGGAGCGCTTTATCGGCACGTCATTCAAGGGTCTCGTCTGGGAGCCTCATCGTTTCACCCAATTTTTCAACCGATGAATGCCAACGGAGGTCTCCTGCCTCCGGAACCAAAGACAAGAGGAGTTGCTCGCGCGAAGAGAAAAGAGCTTCAGTATGAGAGGGCTCGTCAGGCCTTTCAGTTATGGCTTTCTTCGCTTTAAACAGAAAAAGGAGCTTGGTGAACTATGTGGGAACGAATCAAACTACACGTTCTTAAATCTTGGAAAAAATATTTTTTAAATCTATTCCTGGTCGTGATGTTTATTTATGGAATGCACTATTGGCAGACTCGGGACTTGCTCTCTGCCTCTGGGAGCATCCTTGCGCCAGAGTTTTTACTTCCTGATTTACAGGGTGTTATGCATAAACTGGAACCTAAAAAAAGCCAGCAGACTCTTCTTTATTTTTTTGCGCCCTGGTGTAGTGTCTGTCATCTAAGTATTTCAAATCTCGAAAAGATGAAACAATCGTCGACGAGTGATGCTTTAACAGTCTATGCAGTCGCGCTTGATTACGAAAATAAAGAGAGTGTTGCGGATTTTATGAGAAAGCATCAGCTTTCTTTTCCCGTCCTGCTCGGGGAGGCGCGTACTCGAAACGATTACAAGATTTCTGTTTATCCGACGTACTACATATTAGACAACGAGGGATATATTCATTCTCATACAGTCGGGTATTCGACGAAACTGGGGTTTTGGTGGAACCTTAGTTTTTAAACGTGTACTCAATTGGCGTAA
>CAILAO010000553.1 GCA_903832105.1 uncultured Pseudomonadota bacterium
AAGGCTATTTTAATTGACAAGATTTTTTCGCTATACAACGAGAGTGAAATGCCTGCCAAAAAATTTGTCGCAAAAATGAAAGAAATAACTGCGGCGGCACCCATATACGTTGCAGCTTTCACATCCGGAAAAGTAGCGTCAGGAAAAGAAACCCTTCCTTTTAAAAAAGACTCCTATTCAATTCAGCGTCTTTTCCCTCCAGAAGACTCAGCAAGCAGCCAATTAAGGGAAGTCCCCGGCTGGCTCGATCAAGACAATCAGTACGCTTTCGGGCCTTCCCCATTGATCCGCGATGGATTTTCTAACATGGGACACATTAATTACCTTGGAAACGGTTTTATCAAACCTATGATACGCCTTGATGCGGGATACGCTTTACCACATCTGTCATTTTTTGCCGCTAACAACTTTTATGTTACCGAGACCGGACCGATACTAAATAACACGACGGTTCCCCTTGATCGGAAGGACCGTATTCTTATCAATTTCGTAAGCAAAAAAAGTTATATAGATGCGACAAGATCTTTAAGACAAAGAGTTAGCGCTTTAATTAGCAATCCCTTGTCAGAGCAAATTTCGCAAGATGTCGAAGAGGGTGATCTGGTCGTCATTCTCCCCAATTATTTCACAGGAAGCACCGACGTCAAAGACTCTCCGGTAGGCCGTCTGCCTGGCGGTTACTTCGTGGTTTCTGCCGTTAATAGCGTCCTGACTGGAAAATGGCTCAAACCTTTCAACCACGAATTTCTTCTTATCTGCTTTGGTTCCTTAGTCGGAATGTTCTCAGGATTAACATTTTGGACTTGGGGCATCTCCATTTCCATCTTTGTTCTCCCTCTTCTCTTTGCCTCAATAGGCATATTTTCATTTTGCTATGGCGGCATCGTTGTCCCATGGCTTTTCCCCGGTGTTAGCATCTTGGTTACAGGTTTAAGCATCTTCGTGAAACGCCTTCGCCTCGCTGAAAGAACATCTATCCGGCTTGAAGAAGCGCTCGAAAAAACCGTCGCCCCAGAACGTCTAAAACAAATCCTTGAAAACCCAGATTCTCTCCAACTAGAGGCTTCAGAGCAAGTCGTCACAATTATGTTTATCGATATTGTAGGTTTTTCCCTGGCTGCAGAAAAACAAACACCAATGGAAACATTCTCAGGTTTAAAAGACCTTGTCTCTCTAATCCGAGCCACCATATACGAGTATGGTGGTGTCGTAGATAAAACACTGGGCGATGGTGTCCTATGCTTTTTTGGCTACAACTACGAACGATTTAATGACGATAAAAATCGGCAAGTATTAAAAAACCACGCAAAGATGGGATTTGAATGCGCAAAGAAGATTCAGCGTGAAAATTTGAAAAAGTGTCTCGAAAGTCATGCGACCGGAAGACCCGTTTACCCTCTCAGAATTGGTCTCAACACAGCTTCGGTTTATGTTGGGGATATGGGGGATACTCGCAGTATCGAGTTTACGTTGATAGGACACGGCGTCAATTATGCCAAACGTCTTGAAGAAGGTTGTGAGCTGTTTCGCATTATGTTAGGCCCCGCAACAAGTGATCTTCTTGGAGCTGCAGGGGCCGAAAACTCCGACTTTAGCCCGCGAAGTTTAAAGATTAAACATCATGCCGAAGTCATTGAAGCCTATGAATATGATCCGTTTAAGGATGACTTTGAGCAAATAGCCGAAGCTCTTAAAGCCTATAAAACTTTTGCGGGCTTCGAGAGAAGGGAACCAAGATGGCCGGTTCCCGAGACCTATCCCATCAAAGTATACTCGCACCAGATAGAGGGCATTATACTGGACTTTTCCATCAATGGTCTTTCCACACTTTTACAACGATATTATGCACGGGGTGTCGAATTACCGCTTTACTTTGAATCACCTTCTGGGAAGCTTAAAAAACAACTTGACGCCGAGCATCTAACCCCAATTATCGGAGAGGTACGTTGGGGCAAAGTCAAAGACCATCAATTTGTTCACGGGCTACTGATTAAAAACCTCACGATCGACCAGAAAGAACGGCTATTCTCAATTTTACGCGATGAAGTCAAAGCTTCTCAGAAGGATGCTATTGATAATAATGTGATCTCATTTCCTACTGGCACAAACAATTCGTAGCAGCGCCTGATTGATTGCTGGTCGCATCACATTTCGCACCGGTCTGCAATATGACTCCACTGTAACCGACAACGCAACCAAATGACATACAAAGTCCGCTTAAACTGCTAATCTTTCCATTGCTCCCGTTTCCATCAGTTCCAACCGAAACACATGAATAACCAATGCTTGCACACGCTGCTCCACACGTTCCATAAGCCAATTGATTGTAATAAATAATGTAAGCATTCAATACGATTGCAGCCTTTTTTTCCTGGGCTACAGCAATGCTTCTTTGGCCGTTGTTAACTGGATTAGCGACAACACCATAGAGTGTTTTGCTCTGGTAGTTTGCTTCCAGCTTTAACTGAAAATCTTTTTTCGCATCATTGTTGTCGATATTAAATAGGATATGATAAGGGCTTTCGGTTGGTGCATCCACGAATTGGACATCTGTCATGCTGCCCTTCTTTGGATCAATGAACTTCACGTTCCACTGATCTATCTTTTCGTCCATCTTTTTGCCATCGCTTGTTCCAAAACCGCATCCCAAAGTCGTGGTATTTTTTCCCTTAGAAACCTCTTCATCTGCCATACAGTAGAATAGATTCATCCCCGAGATGGCAGCCGGCTCATCAGCGTATTCAACATCAAAACTGCTTTCATCATCTACGGCTACACCGGATTTTTCTTGATTTTCTTGAGCAGTATTCGAAGCCGATCCCCCATCGGTAGACTTATTCGATCGATCCGATTTTTTTGAATCGATAAACTTTTTTTCTGCGCCGAAAAACTTGTCGTTGGAGCACGCCCCTAAAATAGAGCTTCCGAAGAAAAGAAAAACTCCCAGTATTATCATGCAAAAACGGACCATATTTTTTCCCTTTATATAAAAAACTCCAGATTTACTACCCTTATCGGAACATTGCTCAGAAACCTTTAGTTTACTGCAAATTATTCTATTATTTAAAGAGGTTACTTAGGGTTATTAAATTTCTTCTTTTTCACATGCTCACCCTACCCCTTCTCGGCTAATGTTTCTAATGAAACGGCCGATATCAGTAAGCGTAAGAGGTTACTTTTAGGTGAGATTTTTATGAGCTGGATGGAAAAAAAGAAGGAATTCTTAAGCGCCCAACTTGGTTGGAGGAAGCTACTTTCGATTGCTTTGCTCGTTGGCGTGTTTTTCTCGCTCATCGAAATATTTTTCGCCGGTGACTTTATTGCTGAGTCTTTTGCAAGGAAAGTCGAGTTTTCCACTCGTCAGTTTTTAAACAAGGATCCAATATTAGATCCGCGGCTTAAACTTTTCGCCATTGATGACAAAACAGCCTCCGCACTTCAATCTGAAGATCTCACCCCGAAACAGTGGGCTAGTCTGATCCGTGGGATTAAGGAAAGAAAGCCAAAGGCCATCTTCGTAGATAAGATATTTACTCTCTACAATGGAACTCAAGAAGATGCACAAAATTTCATTAACGCATTTTCAAGTAACATACCTGTTTACGCGGGGAGTTTTGGAATTGGAAAGGCGATCGCCGGACGTCCTGAGCTTTCGACAAAAAAATTTGGGATCAATGCATTCGATTTTTTTGCACCTGAAGTGCGGCCCTCTGACGTCAATAATACGACCTCTGTATTAATGTCGATCCCATGGTTTCCGAAAGTCACTGATCAACTCCATTTTTACGGCCCTGCTGAGCCCATCTTGCCCGCCTTCAGGAAGTTGGGACATATCAATACCCTCGAAAACGCACATATCGCTCCATTTCTTTGGCCTGATTACAAAAATAATAAGACAGAATTTATTGTCCCGCACCTTGCATTTCTCGCTAGCGATGAAATTGTGGTCGATAAAAATTATTTTTTTGTTAATGGCCAAAAGATAAAACTGGACCGAAAAAACAGCATCCTCGTGAACCTCAACAATTCAAAAGCAATTTATCAACGCATTTTCAGCATAAAATCTTTTCTGAGCCAAATCGAAAAAGAAGAAGCTATCTCAAAAATTCAAGAAGGTGACGTTGTCGTAGTCATTAAGGATCTTTCAACCGGAAACACAGATCTTTTAAATACTCCTCTCGGTCGCATTCCAGGCAGCTTCATTGTCATTTCGCTTCTTAACAGTATTTTAAAAAATGAATGGCTGCAGCCATTCAACTATGAGATTGAACTCATTTGGATTGGCACTATTTTAGGGGCTCTTATTGCTTCGTTCCTTTGGCAAAATGGCATTTGGATTTGTCTAATATTACTTCCTCTTATCTTTGCGACTGCAGGACTAATATCATTTGTCTACTATAACGTTATGTTCTCCTGGGTTCTCCCCGGAATAGCTGGAACTTTGACAGGCATCATCATTCTAGCTGAACGTTTCCGTTCGTTTCACGCTAATTCCATCCGTTTAAAAGAGTCGCTACGAAAAATGCTTCCGGAAAAACGGCTTGCACAAATTTTAAAAAATCCAAGTAGTTTGCAGTTAGAACCTGCTGAAAAAGTCGTCTCGTTGATGTTCATCGACATCGTCGGTTTTTCACTGTCTGCTGAGGGCCACTCGCCAAAAGATATCTTTTCCGAATTAAAGCAATTCTTCAAAAAACTGCGTAAAACTATTCATGATCATGGTGGAGTTGTCGACAAATCCCTTGGTGACGGTCTTCTATGCTTTTTTGGTTATAATTATGAACGTTCAACTGAAACTCTATTTCAAGCAAATAAAACGGCCACTCAAAATCATGCCGAACAAGCTTTTAGATGCGCCATTCAAATTCAAAAGGACAACCTTCAAGATGCCCTTAGTCGCTTTACAGCCGGGAAACCTATCTATCCCCTACGAGTGGGCATTAACACGGCGACCGTTTATGTTGGTGACCTTGGTGACGAAGAATCTCTTGATTTTACGATTATCGGCCATGGTGTTAATTACGCAAAACGTTTTGAAGAATCATGTGAACTTTTCAAAATTATGATGAGCCCTACAACTAAACTTTTGCTCAGCGGAACCGGGGGAATTGGCCCCCTCGTAAATGATATTAAACTCCGCTACCTAAAAACAAAGCACCATTCAGAACCGCTCGAAGCTTATGAATACAACCCATTTTTAAATGAAGACGAGAATCTTCACAAAGCCCTTGACGCCTACTCAGAGGCCTCTGGTCTACACAGAAAAGAAGCTCGCTTCCCAGTTCCTAACAGTCTAGCCATAGCTATCCACTCGACACTTGGTGAAGGCCAACTTCTTGATTTTTCACTCAACGGTCTTTCTATTAAGCTTGATCACTATTTTGCGCGAGGAGTCGAACTCCCCTTATTCGTGGGCGGGCAAAGCGGCAAACTCTATGAAAAACTCAGCGCTGCCGGTCTTCTTCCCCTTATCGGTGAAGTTCGATGGGGGAAGATAGAACAAGGCAGCCACATCCACGGTTTATTGCTTAGAAACCTAAATCAAACTCAGAAATATCTTCTGTTCAACATGTTGCGAGAACATATAGAACAACACTCCGCCGCGGCCTAGGTGAGCTTAATGGCACTGGATTAAGGTTAAAAGACTTAGACTTAATCATTGTCATAATCTTATGGTTTCAACGTGATCTCTTTCAGAAAACTTTTACTTGATCAGCTATACTTTAGCTTAGCCAGCCGACTTTGCCGTGGATTGGCTTAAGATCGCGGCGAAAAAGCTAAGGTCTCAGAGAAAAGATCACGTTTAAATTGAGTACGCACCCTAACGCTTTTCCGCCCCAGGTTTTTTATCCGTACCAAGTTTAGCATCAGCAGCGTTTGGTATCTGGTGAACCTTATGCGTAACAATGCCTTTCACGCCTTCAACCT
>CAILAO010000554.1 GCA_903832105.1 uncultured Pseudomonadota bacterium
AGGATGGGTTTTGAAGAAAAAGACATTCACCCTGCGGCGTTCTCTGACAATAAAGGCAACTTGGCTGTTACCTCTTTAGAAACGCTGAGCAAAAATTGGAATCTTGATTTTCCTCTTGCCCTTGAGAAGAATCGTTTTTTGCAATCTCACGAGATCTACAGGGCGACGTTAAGAGCGTTAGCAAAAGGTTATAATTCAGATGATTTTAAGCGTAATATTGTCAGCTCGATGAAAGTCGAGGCAACCCTTTGGCTGGCACTTGCTAGTGCAATTGGTATCATTGATGCGAAGCTTTTAACAGGAGCTGCCTTAGCGGAGGCTGAAGGAAATTTTGCAGATTTCGGGGCGGTTCTTCCGAAAGAGTCTGGGGTTCCCGGGGGACAAGGTGAGGCAGGCGGTACTGGGGTCGCAGTTGCATCTCGGATAGCCGAAGGTGGAACTGATTTACCCGTGCCCGCGAACCCTTCCGAAGCGCAGCAAGCTGGACAGAAGGGAGAGGGAACCATTGTTGATGCAGAGCCTAGTACTGGAGCTATCAGTGAGGCGCAAAAACTAGCTGAAGGCGGGAAGTATAAAGACGCAACGATTAAACTCAGACAGATCGCGCCGCAAAGCTCTCTTTATCCCGCAGCACAAGAAAAACTGAAGTCGTACTCTAATGTTGCAGTTCAAGATTTAAGGCAAAAAGCGGCACAAGCTTTTCAGGACTCTCTGTCTGCAAGTGATGCCCGTAGCCGCGCGTCCTATCTTGAGCGTGCGAAGGGATATCTTGAAGAAGCAATTAATGCCTTTCCTGAAGCAGGTCAGTTAGCCACCGTGCAGGAAAATTTGTCTATAATCAGTCGTAATCTTGAGCAGTTACCACCCTCAAAATAGTTCTTTTTTTGAGTATTAGGTGTCAAAACTTTTGACACCTTTTGAGTTTCTTGACGTTATCATAATGTTTAATATCCATTAGATTCGGGTCGTTGCCTCTGGCATGTTCCTTGCGTTCGAGCCGCTAGCGGAAGGTTTTAGCACCCCGCTTTCTGTCGATGTTGAAATGTTGTTGTGACCTATTAATGATCTCTAGCTGAAACGGAAGTTGAATTATGGGAAAAAAAGCTTGGAAACGGATGCAGAAGGATATCTATCAAGAAAACCTCAAACAATCTTATCTTGCAGCGCAGAAACTAGTGCAGCAACAGCAGGTTCAGGCAAAGCCAATTGTCGTCAAAAGTTTTAATGAATTGCGGGATATCGAAAGACTCCGGGCTCTTTCGAATGCAAAGCCTCTGGGGGCTAACCACCAGCCGAATCAATTAAATCAGTCGTTTAAAGACACAAAGCCGTCCGTAAAGCAATCCATAAAATCATCTTTAAACGCTCCAATTTCTCAAGCGGTTTCATCTGCGCTCAATGTAGCTAAGACCACGCTTAAAATTGTCAATCCAGATTCTTCAAAAAATAGCCAGAAAGACCATCAAAACGGGCACAAAATAGAGCAAAAGAAATTCGAGATGCATCGTGAACCCGTTAATCACAGACCAACTCATGAAAAAATTGGCCATGCTTTAGAAAAAGCTAAAGTAGTAAACTCTCCGATTCGAAAAGACGAGCGGTCTTCGAAACTTTCTGTTTTGTTGGCCGTTGTGGGTGTCACGATGCTAGCGGTTGCATTCGTTGGAAAAAGCTATCTGAGTTCGACGGCAGAATCCGCGAAACCTACTTCAAGCATTTCGGTTGGACGTGAAGTGACGGAAATCAAGCCAGTTTTAAATCATTCAGAAGAGAGAGAGACGTCATATTTTAATGCAAAAAGTAGCAGTGGCTCCTCCCTCGGAAGAGAAAAAGCATCAGAGAGGATTGTTGCATTATCACCGAAACTTTCAAAAGATGAAAAGAAAACTTTGAAAAATGAAAAAATGGCCAGCCATAAGTCCCATCGCAAGTATGTAACTGCAACAAAACCCCTAAAGAAAGAAAAGCTCAACAAAAAGAGTAAGTCAAAAAAGA
>CAILAO010000555.1 GCA_903832105.1 uncultured Pseudomonadota bacterium
GGCTTCGGCGAGTCGTCTTTGAACAACGACGACTTCGCCTGCAAACCGCGCTATGAGATTTTTGATCACTTCATCAAAGCTCGCATTGGAGCCTTCTTTATAGCCTTTTTCGCCTATCACCCTGCAGGCCTCTCCCCTGGCCAACGGATCGGGATTCGTGTCGATCTCGCGTAAGAGTACCCCAAGAATCCTGTCCGAAAACGGATAACGCCGGTTGGAAAGATGCGCGATGGCTTTGACCTTTTTAATACCGGAATTTGACTGCACGGCCTTGAGGACCGCATCAGCTCCCGCATTGAATAGAAAATCAAAAAACTCCCACTGTTCACGGCAGGTGTTCGTGGTGTCAGATGATATCTGTGCTGGGTCTGGAGGATAGCTGTGAAGCTCAAGAGACCCCGAAACATACTGCTCAACACCTCTTGATGTTAAGAAAAGCGGCAGTTGCCCGGGCATTTTTGGGTCAAAAATCTGCGGGTCAATTCCAACGTTGGGCAAGGTCAGTGGATAATGTCTCGCAAAAGCCTCCTTCGGGACGAAATCCTTGTGAAGGCATGAGGTTTTCAGAACTGCGTTTTTCCACTCTTGATAGCTGACGATGCCATCACCATCGATATCAAAATTGTCAAAAGTCAATGTTGGGTCCAGAATTTCAGCCTCCCACACAAAAAACGGCGACAAGATATGCCGCGAGACAGGAGTGAGCACAGACAAAATGAGACCGCTTTTTTCTGCTAGTTCCTCAATTTGTGTCTTCAGCTCAAACAGTGAATTGTTTGGAAAATCGTTCTCGACAAGACTTCCACTTTCGCATGACTGAATGACCAGAAGCGTTTCATCGACACCGAGTGATGAAATGATTTCAACAATTTCTTTGCCGGAAAGACCGCCGTCTGTAAGCTGGAAATAAAAAGTTCCTGAGGTTTCCGTCATGCCGTGGCCAGTTAAACCAAAAACAACCATTGTCTTTGCGGCCGGATTTTGTTGCTGGTAAACTTGAATAGATTTTTTGAGTCCGTCCATTGCACGCATAACATTTTCTTTGTTAGGATCGACGTTCGCAGAATGATGATCGTCCAGGTCTATCGTGTGCTGGTACAGGCCTCCTTTTGTCTGCGAAAAAACACCGACAAGTTCATCGCGAAGCGCAAGCGTTGCATTCTTCGAAACTCCCTTTCCAGCAGAAATCGTCACAAGCCACTTGCCCGCGTGTGCGTCTCGTGGAGTAATGGATTCGGTGTGAGAGCTGTTTTCCATAACGCGAGGAGCATCTCTCCCGCAGGCCATCAAAAAAAGGAACAAGAGTGGAAGTGAAAGAAAAATTTGACCACGGTCCCGAAAATTGAGTTTTCCTTTTTGCATTTTTTAACTTCCTTGATTTTGGATGAGAGGAAGGTGACAACAGATACATTTATTATACCACCCGCAAAGAATTTCTTTGTAGGGTGTCAGTAATATCGCGCCCTAATATACTGAAAGTTCTAATGTTTTTAAATTCCCCTTGCCAAATACTGTACATTTGTACACTATAGATTCGATGGACGAGTTGACTGAACGACAACGAAAAATTTTAGAGTTCATCGCCTCCTTTCACGAGAGGGCGGGGTATCCGCCCTCACTTCGTGAGATCGCAGCGACGTTCGAGATTAATGTGAACGGTGTGCAGGCCCATCTCACTGCCCTGGAAAAAAAGGGTTATGTGAAACGTACCGATGGGAGAGGCCGGGCACTCAAAATCATCGATCGTCGGGTTCACTCAAAGGGTCCGCTCGGCATTGCTATAGGTGCTGCGTTACAGGATCTTGGTGAGGGATTTCGCCTCCCTTTGGTTGCAAAAATCCCGGCGGGAAACCCCGTAGCTGTTGAGGACCAACATGACCGTTCGGTGGAAATCTCATCGCGTTTTTTCGGTGGCGGTTCCGCTAAAGATGCTACAGTCGCAGTCGAAGTATCGGGAAACAGCATGGCTGGCGATGCCATCATGGATGGAGACCTTGCTATCATCAAGCTGCAGCAAACGGCAAGGCCGTCTGACATCGTAGCCGTGAGGATTGATCGTGATGAAGTCACATTGAAGCGCCTAGTGAGGCATCCAGAAAATCATCCAGAAAGACCCGATTTGATGGAACTTCGTCCCTCGAATCCAGAGTATAAGACAAGACTCGTCCCCGCTGATCAGGTTGAAATTGTCGGTGTTTTGACTGGCATCATTCGGAAAATCTAGGCCTCATCACAACATTGTAATCGTTAAGCAGCGAGGTTCAACCATGTTTGAGCATTGTCATGACGCTAAATTATCTTTAATTGAGCATCTTCGTTCGACTGGTCTTGCAAATAATATGTCGATTAAAACCGGGCGAGAAAAATTGGAGCTTGGCACTGCGAGACTTCCCTCTTTAATTCCTGCACTCGATGCTTTCTTAGGCGGCGGTTTTCCTTTTGGCGCTGTTTCGGAATGTGGCATGCCCCTTGGCATGGGTGGACGCTATCTCCTGCTAAAGTTTCTTGCTCAAGCTGCGGAGCAGCATGAACCCCCTCTCTGGGTTCTTTGGATTTCATCACATCAGGATCTTGAAGTCTATCCTCCAGCTTGGGTTTCGTTCTTTAACCTCCAAAATTCAGGTCACGAAGCTGCTTTTGACCACATCATTTTTGCGTACTCTGAAAAGCCGGTGCAAGACTTGAAAAGAGCCCTTGCACGCAAGCTTTTTCAAGTTGTCATTATGGACGCGCCGCCCAAACTTGATCACGGAGAGTGTTCTTTCATCAGCCAAAACGCAAGAGAACAGAAGCAGGCTGTGATCATCGTTCGTGATTTTCTACTTTCAAATAAGCGTGGCAACGTGTGGGCTACGCTTCGTATGAACTGCGTGAAAAATTCCTATACACGTCAATACGTTTTACAGGCCGTGCGAGGGCTTTCTAAGAAAATCCTCTATCTTGATGAGGATATGATCACTCGGCAAAAAGTGGACTCATGTTTATAGCCATTCAAACAAAAGAAATCTCCCAAGAACGCCTTCAATGCTTGACGACCAGAGTCATGCGGTGGGCGGAACCAGATATTTGGCTTCTTGATATCACAGCGTTTATTTCATATTGGCGAGGTTATGCATCGCTTCTCAAAACCGATTGCCTTGGTCTTTGGCGCAGCATTTTGCAGGAGACATTTCCTGAGGAGGATTTCGTCCGGAAAGATTCTGACTTAGAAGGGGAGGGTACGCTCTCACTCAGCTTTTCTTATCGCGCCGCGATCTCCAGTAATCCCTGGAGGGCCATGCTGCTTCTTTTTCTCTTAAAAGAACGGCGCATTACAGGGCTGATCGATGCTTCGCGAAGTCTCGCCGTTTCGCTCTTTCAAGACATGCCTTGGCCCCTTTGGTGGGATGCCGTTGTGCGGTGCGCTGAGCACTACGAGACCCTGAACATGAAAGGGTTTAAGATGGCCGTATTTAGCCGTCAGTCGGAACGTCTAAGGCGCGGAATGGAACGCCTCGGCATGACGCGGCCCTCTGATACGAGGCGTTTGCATTACGCGGGCTTTCAAAAGCGCTATGGTTCGTTTCTTGCTGATCTTTGGCAGATGAGTTGGGCCGACACTTGGTCTCGCAGTTTATATGAGACCCCTTTTCCTTGGATCTCTTTCGCGTTTAAAGATAAGCCTGAAATCACGAGGCGTCTTGACGATCCTATGATCGAATGGGACTTATTGACGGTCTATATTAAAGAGGATCTTGATCGCTTATCAAAAAAACTTCATGAGAGGGAGAGGCTTCTGACGCTTGTTTGGACCCTCACCCTGAGCGACCTCACGCTACTCCCGGTACGAGTGACTTTCCGGAGTCCTCATAACCTCAGTCAAGAGGGAGGAATTCATAAGACCACGCTTCTTCAAATGGGATATATGTTCGATTCGCAAGTCGAAAAAGTACTGAAGGGTCATCTCGATGCACAATATTACGATCCTCCCAAAACCATCATTGGCTGGACCATGAATGTTGCGGAGACGATGTTTCCGCCGCCTCTTCCAACCTCTCTTTTTGAGATGCTGGATGAAAGAAATCTTCGTCATGCGGAGCTGATCCAACTTGAAAACGAACTCCCAATTCCTCTATATCGCTATTCTCTTCGTGATGAGTGGTTTCCGGAACATTCTTACGTACGCCGTGAGGCGAGTAAGAAGGAGGATCTAAAACATTCTCCCGAGATGCTTCGCTCTCTATATGCTGCTGCAGCGAAAAGGCCGCTTTATATTTTTACAGAGCCGAAGTCCTTTGTCCCTCCTGTCGTTCAAAAGCAAAGGTCCTCTCAAGAGACTCCCGAACACACGATGAATAAGTGGTGGCTCGACCCTTCGCTTCAAGATCTCGAACGAACCTATCAAACTTATACCGATATGGCGGGACGAGCCCACTGGGTTTTTCAAAATTCTTCAGGGGTATGGTATAAACATGGCGTCTTTGGTTAAAACTTACGGCTGGTACGAGTGGCTCTGCCACACAAATTTTTCGTTTCTCATCGGGGCGTCACATCCCGGCGAGATGGTCGAAACGGCTGTCAAATATGGCTATTTATCTCTTGGTATTACTGACTATGATGGTGTTTACGGCATCGCACGCGCCTATCGCGTGCGGCAAAAACTTCTTAAAAAGGAAGTCAAGAGATCTCTTCGGCTTCGCTATGGTGCCGAAATCCACCTTGCGCCTGATCACAATCTTCCGCTCTGTCTTCAGGATACGCTGATCCTATACGCCCTGTCGCATGAAGGATATTTTAATCTTTGTTCACTTCTCACCTTGGCTCATCGTGGGGGAAAAAAAGAAGCCCATCTCTCCATGGACGACCTCTTGGCGCACCCCGTAAACGACTTGATCGCTATTTTGCCCATGAGAGGAGTCATTAGGAGAGGCGAGGGGGAGCATATCAGAGGACTCGCCGAGCGATATGCCCCTCTCAAAGAACATTTAAAGGGTCGCTTTTATTCGGCGCTTAGCAGGCATCTCAATCAAGCTGAAGACCGATGGATTCCTTTTGGTATCGCTCTTTCGAAGGAGCTTGAGATATCAACGCTTCTTTGCCAAGACGTATTTTTTCATACGAAAGGGCGCAAAGCCTTGAACGATGTTCTTCATGCGATCAGGTGTAATCGAACGATGAGTGAGACTGGGCGCGAATTTTTTATCAATGCTGAACGGCGTCTTCATAGTCTCGAAGAACTCGAAAAGATCTATGCACCGCTTCCTGGTTTTGAAGCGTCGCTTAAAACGTCAAAAAACCTTTCTGAGATGTTTCACTTTGATCTTCATGAACTGACCTATCATTATCCGAAAGAAATGATCCCGGCAGGTCTCACAGCGCAAGAGTTTTTGGAATCTTTGGCTTGGGAGCATGCAAGGAAGATTTATGGAACTCTTCTTCCTGATAAAGTAGAGCATCTTCTTCGTCACGAGTTGCAGCTTGTAAACCATCTTTCGTTCGCTGATTATTTTCTCACGGTGTGGGATATTGTGCGTTGGGCGAGGTCTCAAGATATTCTCTGTCAAGGCCGTGGAAGCGCCGCCAACAGCGCGGTTTGTTATGTCCTCGGTATCACGGCGGTCGATCCGAGCCGGTTTGATCTTCTATTTGAACGCTTTATTAGTGTCGAGCGTGGCGAGCCACCCGATATCGATGTTGATTTCGAGCATGAACGTCGCGAGGAGGTGATTCAATATATTTACAAGCGTTTTGGAAGGGATCGCGCGGCGATGGTCGCTAACGTCGTGACGTTTAAATCAAAGGGTGCGATGAGGTTTGTGGGAAAGGCACTCGGGATTCCCGAAGGGCTTTTAAGCCACGCTTCTCAGATTCTGGATGTTAGAGACACAAGAGAATTTCGCGGGAATAGGTTCGAAAAAACTGTGGCCCTCGCGAGGGAAGACTACTTGAAGCGCACACATGACTCTTCTGATAAATTGGATTGTATCTCGGATTATACGTTTAAACTTTGGGCAGCCTTTGCGAACGAGCTGCGAGGGTTCCCCCGGCATCTTGGAATTCACTCCGGGGGATTTGTGGTGAGCGATCTTCCTATTCACCGTCTTGCGCCGACAGAACCCGCGACTATGCCGGGGCGCACCGTGATTGCTTGGTGCAAAGAAGATATCGAAGCTCTTGGTTTTTTTAAGATCGATATCTTGGCGCTTGGCATTCTTACGGCGATTAAAAAATGTCTCGCTATGATTAGGGAAAACTACAAGAAAGACCTGCGGCTTACCACCATTCCACCCGAGGATCCCGCAACCTATCAGATGATTCAAGGTGCCGACACGGTCGGTGTCTTTCAGATAGAATCAAGAGCCCAGATGTCGATGCTTCCGAGGCTTAAGCCAAAAAACTTTTATGATCTTGTGGTTGAGGTCGCCATCATAAGGCCAGGTCCGATCCAAGGTGGCATGATTCATCCTTATCTTAGGCGAAGAAACGGCGAGGAACCTCTCGACATTCCCGATCCGAGGCTTGAACCTATTCTTAAGAGAACCTACGGAGTTCCTATCTTTCAAGAGCAAGTGATGAGGGTCGCTATGGCAGTCGGGGGCTTTACGGCAGGGCAAGCTGATGAGCTTAGAAAAAACATCGGGTCTTTTTCGATACATGGCGATGTCGATCTTTGGATCGGAAATCTTGAAAGCGGCATGAGAAAGAACGGAATCAAAGAAGATTTTATTCAAGGAATTTTGGGGCAAATCAGGGGATTTTCAAGCTATGGATTTCCAGAGTCTCACGCGGCCTCTTTCGCCCTTCTTGCTTATGCTTCGGCATTTCTTAAATGTCATTTTCCTGCGGCCTATTTTGCGGCGCTTCTCAATGCACAGCCGATGGGATTTTATAGCCGTGATACTCTCATTAAAACTGCTGAACGTCTTGGTGTCCAAATACTTCCTATTTGTGTTAATCACTCCGAATGGGATGCTAAGCTTGAAGTGATTGCTGGAAAAGGCCAGAGGGAGTTTGGCGTCAGACTTGGGTTCCACCTCATTCGAGGTGTCTGTAAGGAGCAAGTTAAGGCCTTTGTTGCTCGTAGAAAAGAACATGGGGCATGGGACCATCTGGAAACATTTCTGAAGGAGGCGCGACTAAGCCGTCTTGATCTCACAGCGCTCGCTGCGGCAAACGCTCTCAAAGTCCTTAATGTCGACAGAAAAGATTCGATCTGGCTGGCCGAGGCCGCTCCTTACGCCCAGTATCTCGAAGAACGGGAAACAAAGGTCCTCTTTCCAGAGGAATCCGAACTAGAAGCGGTTCAGGCCGACTATCAGGCGACTTCAACGTCTCTTGGACGTCATCCAACTCTCCTTATTAAAGAACATGCTTGGGTTTTTGACGTCCCGATCGAAAAATTGGCACTAGGCGTGAAGCTTCACCATCTTGCCTCAGGAACCTGGGTCTTCGTCTTTGGTATGGTGATTGTGAGGCAGGCACCTCCGACCGCAGGTGGCATGGTCTTTCTCACGCTTGAGGATGAAACAGCCCTCATGAACCTTGTCGTAAAACCTTCGATTTATGCGAAGTACGGCCGTTTTATTGAAGAACAGTCATTTTTACTCGTTCTTGGCAGGCTGGAGCGAAAGGGCGATGCCAATAGCATTACCGTCACTCAGATCTTTTCTCCTCGCATGAAACGTTCTGAGGTGATTCCGCTGTATCCGGAATCAAAGAGCCTCGTCGCGCGAGAATCGGTGTTTGATCGAAGCCGGAATTATATGTAATATCAGCTTATGTGTTACTCTGCCATGGTTGAAAATGATCTTGCCGAGCTTCGGCTCGCCTTCGATGCTGCACCATGTGAAGATGCTTTTAAAGCTTTTAATTCCTTATTCATAAGTAATCCAAAAAAATGTAAATCGATCGCTGAGCACGCACAGATCTACCCAAATTATTATGCGCCAGTGGTCACAGCAGGGCTGCATGGTCGAATGATCTTGCCAATGCGTTATAGCATTGTGACTCCTCCGGGGGAGAATGGGCCAACACCCTTTAATGCACGTCGCGATCATCTTGCATCGAAGTTTTGGGCGAGGACTTTCTTGAAGCATCATGGAATCGTTATTATAAAAAGCTTTTTCGAGTGGGTTAAGGCTGGCGATCTTGTTAAAGCCGGGTTTTTGAAGGAATCGGATGTCAGTAAACATTTTGAGGAGGAGTCTCTGCGACGGAAAAGACGCCTTTTGGATCAAGGAAAGCGTTATATTCCGACAGCTACCGAAAAAAAGGACCCTCTTATGAGAGATATGATCGTCCACTTTACACCCACAAAAAATTTACACCTCATCGCACCCGTCATCTTCTCTGAAGAAGAAGATGTTGAAGGCTTTCTTCATCGCGGTTTTGCGATTATTACTGCTGAGGCGCCCCCGGAGATTAAAAACACCGGACACGACCGTTGTCCCGTTTTTATTACTAACCAGACTGTAGATCTTTGGCTTAATCCACAAGGCAAAACAGCGCATGAAATCGATCA
>CAILAO010000556.1 GCA_903832105.1 uncultured Pseudomonadota bacterium
AAAATATAATGCGTCTTTCTTAAATCCTTTCTTGCGAATCATTCCTTTTTCAATAAGACTGCTCATATCTCTCAAAGCTGTCCTGTCAGTGATCTTGAACATCTCCCTATACTCTTTATTTGTAATCTGCTTTCGTTCGTTTACCATTAGTCTTAACGCTTCAATCTGGCGTTCATTCAAACCCAGTTTCTTGAGGTCAGTCTGCCTGTGCTCAGGAATGCTTGGCACTAAGTCCAAAATCTTATCTCCGGGACTATAGAACTTTACAACAAAAAAATCTCCTTCTTCTGAAAACTCCGGAGTGGACAACCCATGCTCTTTCATGAGCTTTTTCATTTTGCCTATGCCGGTGCCAAAGCGCTCCATATCCAGTGTTTCATGGAAGACGCCACAGATGGCTTGATTGCGTGTTACGTGAGCGCCCTCGAGCTTTTTAATGTTAAGCCCGGGCAAAAGGCCTCCGGGATTGCGCACCTCCACGCGATCATCGAAGATGGCGATCATGATTGGCGCGCGCCACGGCGGTTGTAATTACGATGCGCTATTGCATTAATAACCGCCTCGCGTATGGCTTCGAAGGGATATTCTGGAATATCCACCCGTTTGAACTCAACAATCTTGTTCGCCAAACGAGTATTCCTCACGAAAAACGCCTCTACCTGAGCAAGCATTTTATAGATAGGTCCTTTGATCTCCCGAGAATCTATAAATTCAGAACGCGTTGTTCCTTTAAACCGGGCAATGCGAATTTCATGGTTCGTAATAATGTTGGAAGGATCCTTGCCGAAGAATAGAATCCCTGCATTCGTAGGTCTCAACTCGCCATCCACTTTTTTAACAACTTTAAGGACGTTAGTTAGAATATCTTTGGCTGATATCTTCGGAACTTTAACATTAAGCTTTGTAGCGCGATTCTGCAGAAAATCTTTCACGCATTGTTCGTCAATGGCGTCATAGCCAGCTTCACGACAGATCGTCTGATCGAACGGTTCTTTGCTAACCTCGCCTTTATCATCCAAGAATGAAATCAAGCTATTGAGTACCTGAACCTTTAAATCGTCAACATTGCGGAATCTTTTGTAAATAAATATAGCCTTTATGGATTTAAAGAAACCTTGCTCATCCTTATCGCGCTTTGCGTCATCTCCAGAAATTCCTTTTACAAAAACAAGAATCTCTCCGCGCGGGCATTCTTTTTGAAACTTCCTGAATTCTCGCTCTGTCGCCGACAACTCGTCCTTGCCCTTATCTCCATAATCATTGCCAATAATCCCAAGATAAATATTACTGTCACAAACATGCTTCAGGTAGGTCGCCGCGGGAGACTTTCCTTTGGCGGGAAGATCCTCAAAAAGAAATACGTCGAAGCACTGCCGCAAAGTCGAGTTATCGTTGATCAAATCCTTGATCGCAAATCGCTCTTCGCGAAGTTCTTTTTGATTAGCACTGACAAATATTTTATATTTCATCACCAATTCCCTTTCTTATCAGAAAATGGATATGATCGTGACCATCTGTCAATCTCATCTTTTCTGAAGCGCCACTGACCGCCAACACGAAAAGCCGGTATCTTCTTCTCCCGGGCAAGACGGCGAACAGTATACGGGTGAAGTTTTAGATATTGGGCTACGTCTTCTGCTGTATAAGTTTCTGCGAGATTTTTCATGGGAAAAGCTCCTATTACATTTTATTCCACATTATATCATAGCCTA
>CAILAO010000557.1 GCA_903832105.1 uncultured Pseudomonadota bacterium
TGTCATAATCTTATGGTCTCAACGTGATCTCTTTCGGAAGACTTTTACTTTATCAGCTACACTTCGCCGTATTTCTCGTAGAAGTTTTAGCGAAAAAGCTCAACGTTTCAAGAAAGAGATCATGTTGAAGTCTCAGGTTTCAAGTCTACGTCTATGAGGATGTAGACATTAATCCAATGCCATTCAGGCACAGGATTACTTCGTCTAGCTTTTCCAAAAGGAAGGGAGGACGTTATGAAAATTGTAAAAAAGGATAGTCGTTTTCGCGCCATTGTTCGCGCACCGAGGTACTTATCCGAACTTCAAGTACAAGCAAAGACATTTGGTAGTCCTATCTTGTACAAGATGAATACCATGGATGCATCTTTATCAGGCGTTTTGCTTTCAACCAATAATCCACAGTCTATCCCTTTCAAGGTCAATACGATTCTAGAAATTACCCTGTTTGCTGAAGGCATCACAGAAAAGCCGATCAATTTTGTTGGTAAAATTGTTCGTCGTGACGATATCGTGATAGATCAAGGTGGAAAGTCTAGTTTTGGCGTAAAAATAATCGACATTGACCACAATAATTCAAAATGTTGGGACGTTTTAATTGAATACCTTCAGGAGCACTCCAAGGAAATAGAACTTAGGCAGGAGGACGAATTTTTGCCGCGCCCCTTTGTCGCAAATGGTAGAAGGTAAAAACTCTACAACAAGGAAGACTTTTCAGGCTCTGCCAAAATATTTTCGTAAAAAGTCCCTTGGATGTCTGATGAAATTCTTTATGTGCATAATAAGATCAATAAAAAAGGGCCAGAAATCTTCTGGATCCGCAACAGCATCAGTATAGTTCTTTTTTTGTTTGTCTTTCCATAGGAGCCAGTGGCGTCGTTCCTGAAATGTCATTCTTCCACCGAGCCATTGGGTGGTCAAAAGCAAAACTAAAAGAAAGTGATGACTATAAATATTTAGGTGTTCCCGTCCCTGGTCTAAGTCTTTACGACTGAGAATTTCATTCATTTCCGCGACTTTTCCGTGAGCTCCAAGGTAAGTTAACAACGATAGTGGTAGACCGCGCGCTTCTTCAAATGCCATTTGACTATAATATCTGGGGTTAAAATCGATGAGAAGGAAGTTGTCTTTGATCTGAATAAACTCGGCCTCAAAGGCTCCGAAATAGCCCGTGCTCCGGCAAATTGAGAGAATATGATCGCGAATATCAGGGCGGACTGGCCGTCCTTCAAAGCAAACGCCAATTCCGAGCCGTCTTGGCCTCTGGAGAACTTTTTGGGACGCGCGCATCGAAAAGTTCTGGCCATCTTCGGTGATGAACCCAGCTATACTGTAGGTGTGTTCCATGGCTTCAGGATGATACTCTTGCACCATGGGCCAAACCACGTCCGGATCATACTTGATAATGTCTTCATGATAGATGAATTTTTGCATAAAAGCGGGATAATCTTTTTTTAAGTTCTCATAGGTCTCGCAGTGTTTTCCTTTTTGCTTACTCTCAAAGCACATCTGGGTTCTAGGTTTGATAAGGCATGGGTAACGCATTGACTCCACATCTTTTTCAAACCTCGAAAGATCTTTTGGAAATAGCGTTCTGGGAGCTTTTACACCAAGACGTTGAGCGATTTTAAAAAGCCGTTCCTTATTTAAAAGCTGGTAGATTGAATCTATTGACGGTTGATAGAGCTTATAATATTTCGACAGTTCATCTCTTCTTGAGGCGATAATCCAAGCGAGGTCATCGCTTGTTGGGTAAAGCATAAAACCATGGTTGTTCCTGCCAAAATAAAGAAGCCACTCATAAAAAGAAGACACCAAATTGACTGGAGGAGAAAGAAGTCTTTTTGTGACATAGCGAGAAAACTTTCCAGAAACCAGCCTACGGTGGTCAGCAAAGTAAATCGGAACTCCGTGTTTTCCCAAGAGCCTTGCGGCAGAAATGCTTCCGTAGTAATCGCCCAGTGTCACAAGTGCGCCATCCAAAATTTTTGGATCGATTGTCAGCAACTCATTTTTAGCTTTATTCATAGTCAAATCCATGATGGTTTAAGTAAGTTCCATGCGCTTTTCATGTCAGCAACAGTTAATATTCTTGTCATCAAAATATACAGAAGGGTAGAAGGAATAAAGATAACGAATCTGATTGTAAATAGAGTGGAGATGATTGCTTCGTGGAAATAGAGCGCCGCGAAACATGGAATGGCCAGTAGTAACAGATTTCTAGTCAGCTCCCAGGTAAGAAAGTTTTTTCCTAAAAGCCTTACTAAGTAGCAGCAAACAAAGGCTTCTGAAATCACCGTAGCGGCTCCGGCTCCAACCCCAGCCCCCCCTTCGCCGAAGTGGGCTGCTGCCGCAGGAATCATCACAAAATTAAGACCGATGTTGATGCCCACGCTGACCAAAACAGACAAGGCCATTTTTTTTCCGTCTGTTGTCAGATTTACACACATGGTTAGAAGGACATTAATGTAGGTAAGGGCTAACACTAGAGAAAGAACAGCAATAATCTGATGGGTTGGTTCGAACCCAGGGCCGTAAAGAATCATTGATAGCTGGTCACCAAAAACAATTAAAATAAGCGTCAAGGGTAGTGACAGAGCGATTAAGTATCGCAAGGTACTACGAGCCTGATCTATATAGTTTTCTTTATTCTCCTTAAAGGCTTTTGATAGCAATGGCTGAATCACGCTAAATAAGATGGGAACAAGGAGAAGAAATACACCTTTAAGTTTGACGGCCGCCCCATAGAAGCCGACTTCAGCTTTGGTTGAGAAATGGGCAAGCATTGTAACGTCCACGTTATTATAAATTTGGAGAAATGCGCTACTAAAGAAAAAAGGAAAACTTACGACGAGCATTTTTTTAAGTAGGTCGAAGTTGAACA
>CAILAO010000558.1 GCA_903832105.1 uncultured Pseudomonadota bacterium
CCACACTTGTCACACGTAAATGTAGGCGCAATCTTTTGCGTCAAAAGATTGGAATTTTCGTCAACGCTGATCAGACGATTAACCTCACCACCGCACGAACAGTAATACGGGGCAAAAAATGACTCGATAACACCAGAACCAAGAGAATCGGGAACCATATTGATCTGATCAACCATAGTGACTGAACAATTTCTAAATCTAAGATCACCTAACTTACTAATGTCTTGGATCAGATAAATCCACTCACGGATACCACATGAGTTAAAATTGTTTATACCTTCGAGCTCGAAGACAATGAGCGGCTTCTTAATCCGCGGCACCTCTTTCTGCCTTAGCTGTTCATCAACATCGCCAGAAAATCTGTAGACGACTTGATCTGCCGCCTCTGTTATTTCGATGGCAAGCTTACCAAACTGCCGCTTTTGAGTCATGACGCAGTCCCCCGTTACAAAAGACTTCTCTTGAGTCTGTTCAAGATCTCAATCCATTGTTACTTGTCGGCATGTCCCAAAAAAACTTTAGGTTCAAGCGAAATGGAGACCGCCATCGATATAGCGAGTTTTCCAGCTAACTCCATGCTTTCATAGGAAATAGTGCTTAAATCATCACCCGCGCGGTGCCATGTGGATAAATGATTAAAATCAATAAGATCCACTGCGTGAACACCCGCTTTCAAAAAAGGTTCGTGATCATCAGAAACCGCATGACTTTCCTTATCTATGACATGAGAGAGGTCTAGCTTTTGTGCGAAACGCTCCATTAAACGGACAAGCTTTTTTGAGGAATTCTTCTCCCTCGTGAGTTTGAGGTCAGGTGAACCCACCATATCGAGAAGGATGAAGGCAGGTAAGGCCGTGCCACCCATTCTGAGAGGCCAACATTTTGTTTCTTTTTCAAACAAAGAACAAGATGTCAACATATTCGCTGCATGTCGACTTCCATAGGTATTGTCTATAATACGTGCTGGGTGTTGCAAAAGTCCCGCGTCCCATTCCCAGAGCTGCGATTCTTCACCGTCTAACCAAAGAGCTGTGATATTGCACCGTGGTCCCTCAGACATCAACCCATTCATATCTTTCATCTCACGACTTAGATAAGCCATGAGCTGAAGCAAAAGAACTGACGACGACCCGCTATCATTAGCTCCTACATAATCGACCCCAGGAACTATCTTCGTATCATAGTGAGAAGCCAAAACGACTGAACAGTCCGCCTGAGGAAAGGTTTTTGTGCGGGCGAAAATATTGTACCCGATTTTCTCGATGACAAATGATGTTCCATTTTTCCCGGCTTCTGGATTGGGTGTGGCCATCGAAAATTGCTCTTCATATACTTCAAGCTGAAGGCTTCGCGCCCGCGCCAAGAGATAAGATGCCAATTCCCGCTGCCTATCTGATCCGAAGGGATGCGGTCTCTTCGTAAACTCCAAAAAATCAGACTTCGCTTCATCTTGATTTATCTTAAATCTCTTTGCGAGTTCCACCGTATAATATGAAACGTCCTTTGAAACCCCGAATATCTGAGAGTCTTGACAGACGCAAGAGGCAGGAAGGAAAAAGGGGACAAGCAACACTAGATACCATGTCCCCATTTTTCTAGTCATTAAAGCCTCGACCACCTGTATTCGGCGATGGCTCCAAGTTCTTCTTCTATCCTAAGAAGCTGATTATACTTACAAACGCGATCAGTGCGACAAGCAGAGCCGGTCTTGATCTGCCCGCATGATGTGGCAACGGCTAAATCAGCAATGGAGTTGTCTTCAGTTTCGCCAGATCGATGCGAAATAATCACTCCCAAACCTGATCTCTTTGCCATATCAACCGTCTTCAGAGTCTCCGTAACCGTTCCAATCTGATTCAACTTAATAAGAATCGCGTTGGCGGCTTTTTCTTCGATACCACGGCGCAGAATTTTGCTGTTGGTCACAAAGAGGTCGTCTCCCACGATCTGCAC
>CAILAO010000559.1 GCA_903832105.1 uncultured Pseudomonadota bacterium
CTTCCGAAGTCTTAAAGACTTCGGAAGTCTGGAGAAACATAGGAGCGATATGTCTTTTAATACGAAACTCACCGATCTGCTCAAAACCGACCCGCGCTTTGTGGATGACGACGGCGAACTTGTCCTGGCCGCCGCGCAAGACCGCGCCTGGAAGATTGACCGTGACCTTGTAAAACTCTTGCTGTCAGATAAAGATCTAAAAGATACATTCTTTGAAGAGATTGATGGGTACTGGATATTCAACCTTAACACTTTTATTGATTACACCGCCCAAAAGAACTTTCTGGACAACTCCTATACCCGCTTTCGCAATCGCATTGGCTTGACCGTTGGCGATAAATACCTGCGCGAACGCGGCGATGTGGCGCTGGTCTGGCCCTACAAGGACTGTATACTGGAAGGCGGACAGACTAAAGACGAAGAAAAGCGCAAGGAGATATTTTTCAATGAAGCGCTGGCGCAGGATGAGATCAACCGCCTGCTCGATCCAAAAGCGCTGACCAGCTTCACGCGCTACACGACGAATGGCAAAGAGAAGGTAACGGACTTCAGGCGTGATGAGAATGGCGTAATACGCGAAAATTTAATCATCAAGGGCAACAACCTGATCGCCCTGCATACGCTCAAAACTCAATTTCGCGGACAGGTTAAGTTGATTTACATTGATCCGCCATATAATCCTGATAGCAAGTCGAATACATTTGTCTATAACAATGGTTTCAATCATTCAACTTGGCTAACGTTTATGAAAAACCGGCTTGAAGTGGCAAAAGAACTGTTGCGAAAGGATGGTGTCTTGATTGTTGCTATAGATGAAAATGAACAAGTCTATCTCGGAGTTTTACTAAAAGAGTTATTCAAAGAATATGAGATTCATTGCATTACGATTGTTCACAATCCGCGCGGTGTGCAGGGAACTAATTTTTCTTACACGCACGAATATGCTTTTTTCGTGATCCCACAAGGCAAAAAAATCATCGGCAACCGGAGAATCAATGGCGAGGACATTGATTGGTCAAATCTTAGAAATTGGGGTGGCGAATCGGCGAGATCAGATGCCAAGAACTGTTTCTATCCGGTAATTGTCGAAAACGACGTAATCGTTGGCTTTGGAGATGTTCTTGACGACTCAGAACATCCAGTCGAACAGACCGTGCGCCAAGGAAATCGCTACCTGGTTTATCCAATTGACAAAAATAGGATTGAACGCAAGTGGCGCTACGCACGACAAAGCGTAGTGTCTATCAAACATTTGTTACGCGCCAAGAAGGTGAAAACCGGCTATGAAATCGAGATTGGCAAAGACTTTGGAACGTATCGAACCGTATGGGAAGATAGCCGATACGATGCGAATATCTACGGCACCCAAATCGTCAAGTCCCTCGTTCCAGATTGCGCCTTTGATTTTCCGAAATCACTTTGGAACGTGTTCGATTGCTTGTATGCAGTTGTCCCGGAAGACAAAGAGGCGATTATCCTGGATTTCTTTGGCGGAAGTGGAACTACGGCGCATGCCGTGTTAGAACTGAACAAGGACGGTGGAAATCGCAAGTTTATTATCTGCGAGCAAATGGATTATGTGGAAACAGTTACACGGGAACGTGTCCGCAAAGTCATCGAAAATGAAAAGCAAGGCGACTTCATCTACTTTGAACTGCTGAAATACAACGAAGCCTTCATGGAGCATATTCAAGCCGCAAAGACCAGCAGTGAACTGCTCAAAATCTGGCAGGACATGGCAGAAGGCTCGTTCCTGAACTGGTACGTCAACCCAGAAATGCCCGAAGAAGCCGTCAGCGACTTCATTATATTGGGTCAAGAACCCAACGGCTTGGAAAAACAAAAGCATTTGCTGGCTGCACTGCTGGACAAGAATCAATTGTATGTTCACCTGAGCGAGATTGACGACGCGCAGTTCAACGTCAGCGAGGAAGATAATGCGTTGAACCGGGCGTTCTACGGAGAAGCGTACAATGTCTGAGCAATTTCTTTACGAACGTCTTGATGCGGCATCCAGCATGGGCTTTCTCAAAAAAGAAATCCCTGATAGCGTCACGCAAAATCTGAACTCTCAGTACGAACTACGCCAATATCAGATCGAAGCCTTTGCGCGCTTTTTCTATTGCTACAAAAACAAGTTTCCAGATAAAACCTATCCCCTGCACTTCATGTTCAATATGGCAACGGGAAGCGGAAAGACGCTGATCATGGCCGGCTTGATTTTATATCTCTACGAGCAGGGCTATCGAAATTTCCTGTTCTTCGTTAATTCCACCAACATCATCGAAAAGACAAAGGACAATTTCCTTAATCCGGCTTCCATCAAGTATCTTTTCAGCGCGGAAATCAACATC
>CAILAO010000560.1 GCA_903832105.1 uncultured Pseudomonadota bacterium
TCCCATACACTTTAGAACTTTAGAACTTCCCTGGCTCGGCGAAGCTCTCAGCGAAGCCGGCTCGAACTTCCCCGGCTCGGCGTAGCTCTCAGCGAAGCCGGCTAGAACTTCTAACACCTGTCTCCACGAGTCAAAGCCCTCATCAAAACAAATGTCATCCACAAACTGGAAGACGCGTGCATCTGTGAGGTTGCGCAACTCCGTATTCACATAACCGCCACCCATGACAATGCGTGTTTGGGGACGCATCTTGCGGACCTGCTGAGCAATACGGAACGCGCCATAGACGGTACCAGGGAAGGGCAAAGTCAGCCCCACGACATCGGGCTTATGTTTGCGCATCGCCTGTGCCGCCAGCTCATCGATCATTCCGGCAATCAGATTGGGCGGCGACTGAAGCTTCTTGAGAAGCGGATCAAAGGTCGGCATGGCCACGCCCAGCCGCTCTGCATAACGTGAAAAGCCGAAATCCGGATCAACGCCTTCGCGAATGACATCCGCGAGATCATCCAGATAGAGCGACGCTAAGAATGTGGCGCGATCCATCGTGTCGAGCGTGCTGAACAACATCTCCAACGCTTCATCAGGAGAGAGGCCGGAGCCCGAGGTCATGGCAGCAAGCCGAGGCCCTTCAGGAAAAAACGACCGCGCTGAAATGCGCGAAGCGAGTTCAGGCGCATTGCCCTGCAAAAACGCGATGGCCTTATCAATCGTTTGAAGATACTCCTCCTTGCGCACAAGAAAGCGCTTCACCACGGGCGTGGTCCGTTTGCTGGCGCAACACTGCGCAACGATCTTTAAGAGTCCCTTACGCGAAAAGAGCTGCAACGCCAATTCAAGCGAGAGATCCACTTGCGCGACCTCCACACCTTGGGAAGCGAGAAAGCCCGCCAGCACCGGAGTGGCTGGGTAAAGCGTATTGAGTTGAATTAACGGGGGTGTAACGAGGAGAATCTTCATCTGCCGACCATATTAAGAGAAACAGGATGCCGAGGCAATGAAAATTCGGAAAAAGAAAAACCGCAAGCATACGCGTGCGGTTTTAAATTGGCGCTCCCACGGAGAGTCGAACTCCGCTTACTAGGATGAAAACCTAATGTCCTAACCGATAGACGATGGGAGCAAAAGAGGTGCGTAATTTACCAAATCCCTCCTCTAGATTGCAAGTCCAATTATAATATTTCTTTTCACCCCTATTTTTGTGCTTTTCAATACCCGCCCTATTTTGATAATGTACCCCCACTTTCAGCGGGCGTAATTCAATGGCAGAATAGGAGCTTCCCAAGCTTCACACGTGGGTTCGATTCCCATCGCCCGCTCCATCTTCACAACCCCTTGTAAATCAAGGGGTTTTTCGTTTTTTGCACCTATAAAAAAACAAAAGTGGTAATGTAGGTGGTAATAAAATTTATTTAGTGCTGCTTTGTACTGAGTCCTAAATAGTGTGTTTTTCATATCTCTTCAAACAACGAGAGAACCCCGTTTTTTTTGTTGTATTTTTTGTTGTTGTTATTCAGCAGATGATTGGATAATCTTTTTATCATTTGCGTATCCCATCAAAAAAGGATCACCATGGCAGCACAATATAGATTTTTCGATCACATGGCTAACCGATATCGCCTCATTTACAAAACTTACGTTAACTCCTTTGTCGATTGGTGTTTTGTTTGCCAGAATGATGAAGGAGGAAAATCAATTTGGCAATTTACTCCGAGTTGTTTAGACCCGGAAAAAAAGAGCAAAGAACTATTTGAAAAGGTAGCCA
>CAILAO010000561.1 GCA_903832105.1 uncultured Pseudomonadota bacterium
CTGAATTAAAATTAATTAATAAATAGAATTCAGTCGAGTGTCCCCTTAATTCCTTAATTCCCTTGACATTCGAACCGGAAATGATAATTCTTGTGCGCTTTTTTTGAGTGCCCTGATCACGTAACCAGAATTTGCTCAGTTGACTGAGTGTTAGACGCGGTCTTTGCTAATTTTACTGTTTTTTTTGATGGTATGTTTTTTGAACTTCTTCCGCCGACTATGATTTTTTTGGTTTTTAGAATATTGAATATTGAGAAAAGGAGAATTTTTATGAAATGCTGGTTTGTGGCTTCGGTCATGGTGATGTTTGCGATGGTTGGATGCGGTTTTGGGAATCAAACGTCTTCAGTGAAGGATCAAAGCTCTGAGGACTACGAAAGAAGCCACGCCGGAATGTTTTACTGCAAAAACGATAACACGAATGCTGTGACCCTGAAGTTACTGAACTTCAACTTCATGTTCGAAGGAGAAAATAACGGTGAAGGTCACTGGTATGCTTTCACGGACAATAGTCAAATCGTTGCACAGCGCGTCGAAGACAAAATCATTCTCAAAGATACAAACTCAAATCGAACACTTGAACTAGGAAAAGTCAGATTTAACACTGACTCCGAGCCCTGCCCCAACGCAGAGAACAAAAAGTTTTATGGTTCCGTCATAATCGATCAAAGGATCATCAAGACTGGCGGTTATTATAAGGACAAGGCGCATCCAAGCTGCACCACATATTCAAAAGGACCTTTTATTCCCACAAGCCCCGTTGCTACAATCATGAAGAGGCGTATGGGAACTTTTACAATTGAACTCACCAACGGTTCGACAAAAATGAATCTAGAGCAAGATTTCTGGCGGGAATTTCATCTTGATTCTTGCATACCTTTTGCGACATGCCCCGCCATGAAGTTGGCTTACAAATTCAAGACGACGGCTTGCGAAGAAAACCCGGCGCCATTTGTGCTGCCAAAAGACATTGGAGTGAGTTTCAACGACGATATCAACAGTCCAGCCGAATAACGCAGTTTTTTGATCTTTTCCCAAAAGGGGCTACTGATAAATGCTGCACTTGCCTCAGTCATCGGCAGTGGGCTCCAAAGGAGCGTTTGAATCTGGCGAAGCGCTGCACTCCATGTGAGTGCATGTGACCTCGCCATTTTTGCAGGTGTCATTTGCTGAAAAGACGTCACCCCAAAACGTCCTAATTGTAACACATTCATAGAACGCTGGAATGGTACCATAAGGAAGGAGCTTCTAGGCCACACGTTAGTTTTTGGTCAGCGTTATTTGTACAAACTGGTTAAGGAGTTCGTTGACTACCATCATTTCTATCGCCCGCATCAATGCCTATGCCAGGATTCACCGCTAAAACAACCTCGTGCCAAAGTGACAAGTATTGTCCCAAAAATAAGGCGAAGGAAATTGGTTGATGGCTTAATTACGAATTTTGAGCTCGCCGCTTGAATTTATGGACAACTCGCACTTTCCATCACTGGCCAAAGTTCACGCGAATCGGTGTTATGACGCCCGTAGTATTGTTAGATGTGTAAAAATAGAGATTGCCACTGCCATCAATAAACTTGGTAAAACCTCTAATCGAATCTGAATCATACACCATGTATGACGCAACTTCGACCGGCGATGCAGGAGACGTGATATCAAAAACGAAAATTTGATTTGTCGCTGCAGTGAACAGGAAATCTTCATAGATGATGTCCTCGCTCAGTGAGCTTGCTTTTCCGTCAAGGATCGTTGGGGAACTGATCGAATCCATATTTGATAAATCAAAGATCGCCAATTTATCGGAGTCCGACCATCCCATGTAAAGGATATCGTCGGTTGGCGCAGCGGAAAAACCACCCCAAAGGTTTGTTCCAGAATAGGTTCCACGCGCTGTCAGAGTATTCGTAGCTAAGGTAAGCGTGTAAACGCGAAGACCTGCAAGGTTATAATCACCTACATAAACGTAATCTGTATTAGAAATTGAGGTTGCTGAACGACAACCTATATGATCCATACGTGACCCAGATGGATTATGACTGGCGACCAAAGTGGGAGATGCGGGAGCGGAAATGTCGTAAACTGCCATATATTGATCGGCGGCGACGTAGAGACGATTGCCGCACTGAGCCATGGAATAAGGGGTTCCACTTCCTGGTGTAGCAACTTTAGCAACATAAGTTGGTGCCGTAGGGTTCGTTATGTTGATCACGACCACATAACCGTCACCATCAATATAAGCATAGTTCCTCGTGCTTTTCTCCACCAATACACGCCCAGGATACCACGTGCTTTGGTCAGAGCTTAAAGTTAACGATCCAACCGAGGTCGGACTCATTGGATTAGATAGGCTATATGTTACTACTTCACCATATCCACCGGTGTTTCTAAGGAAAACCAAATGAGAATCGGTGGTGTCGAAATACATCGTCGAGTTGCTGTCATTTCCAGTAATCGTTGTGCCAGAGGTAAATGTGATGCCAACTGCTGGAGTTATGGTGCCAGTCTTTGCGCCGGTTAGAGACTGGTTTCCGGCAGCATCGACGGCATAGATTGTAAAAATGTAAGAAGTTCCGTTAGTCAAACCTGACCATGTGTAGGTTCTGAGATCTTTTGCCAAGGTTATACTGCCATCGTGATCGTGAGTAATCAAGAAATGGTCTATATTGGAATCCGAGTAAGACCATGAAAGCATCACTTTTTTATTGCCGGCGTTTCCAGAAAAATCAGTTGGGGCAGCAGGCGCTTCTGCGGTTTCGTCTAATTTGGATTTTATTGGCAATGTGCTCTCAATCTCCTTCGCCTCATTCAACATTTCTTCTGTTATCCACGCTTGGTAGTTGCCAAAGTGGGTTACTTGAATAAACACTTTCGAGTCTTCAATTTTCATGATCTGCGAACGCAGAACATAGCCTATTTTGATCTTATCTTCGGTTGCGTTTCGTACCTGATAGATAATCACTAAATTGGTATGGTCGTCCGTCAGTTCGATTTTTTTCTCGATAGGGATGGCGAGGGTCATGGGAACAGCTACATCCATATCAACAGAGGATGTTATCATCGTTGTATAACTGGCTTCTGTGGCTGTCACGCCAAGACTTAAGGCTGACACAGCTTCGCCGAGACCTTGTCCTTCTTGCATAGTAATTTTGGTGTTTTCTTTTAATGCCCCGGGAGGAACAGCCAACGATGCACCATTGATTCTGCTATCGCTACTGGCATCCAGTTGCTGAATTGCAAGGGAGCCAACGATGAAGTCTCCGACTATCATACCATTTTCGTTGGAATCGACTGTTACCTTTTTTGTTGTAGCAACATCATCGTCGCCATTTGAACGATGGCAACCTAAAGAAGATAGACTGGATAAAGCCAATATACAAAGTACCATTCTAAATCGCATAACTGTTCTCCATAAGGCTGAAAAATCTATGATAACACTCTATCATATACATTTCTCTGATCCGAGAAATAATAGTTGCGGAAAAAAGGAAAACTCCTATGTAATTTTGCAAAATAAATAAATATTATTTAACGAAAATGCACGGGTTGACTTATTCATCGTCGAAAGAAAATAAGTTGTAATGGGGAATTTGGAGCACGGGTTGCGACCTGGCAAGGTCGTGTAAATATATGATCAAGTAGGTGTGAATCCTACCCAAGTAGCCATTAACAACGGGCTTGGTACTTAGTCTTGC
>CAILAO010000562.1 GCA_903832105.1 uncultured Pseudomonadota bacterium
CGTTAAGTTGGTCAATGGCATCGATCAGATCTGCGGTCGATGTTTGTTTGTCTCGTTTTATGATCGCCATATAAGTTCCTTATCAATTTGTAGTTGTAGCTTAGGATATCCCGCGTCAAAAAGGCAAGGAAAAAACGCGAGAAAATCGCTAAATATGGTTGTATCTTACCTGTTAAGGTCTATAATGACCGAAAAAGGAGGCTTTCCATGAGTCACAACACGATGAAATTTGCCCACAAAGAAACCGATCACTTTGAAATTTCCGTGAAAACGGGTCAGCAAGCTTTACAGTCCTTCATGGAACGTGAGGGCATCGACTGTATAATTATCTCATCACAAGATGCTTTTCTAAGTGAGTATAATAGCCTTCGTAACAGTCATCGCTACGCAGTAAGCGGATTTAAGGGTTCAACAGGAGATGGCATTTTCTTTTCTCGCCATATGTGCGAAGTCCTCCACAGAACGGCCCCCTTTATGCTCTTCGTTGACGGAAGATATCACCTCCAAGCTGACAAAGAATGTGATCTAAGCCTAGTCGAAGTGGTTAAAATGGGCCTTGCTGATTCTCAAGAAAAGAAAATGCAAGATTGGTTTTCCAATGCACCTTCTGCCGTTAAAGTCTTTGCCCTCGATGGCCCACGCTCAACACTCAGGCGTTGTCAAACATTCGAAAAGATTGCCCAAGAAAAGGGATTAACCTTACGCATTCTTCTCCAAGGCGAAGTTGAAACCGCTTTACGACTTCCTGGTTGGACCGTGACGCGTCCCATCACTCCTCTGCCCGATAAGGTTTCTGGGCGTACACTAACAGGAAACATTGCAGCCCTTCATAAAAAACTCCCCAAAAGCGCAAACCCTGAAAAAACATGCATCTTAACTGCGACGAGCGATGACGCAGCCTGGCTCCTAAATGCCAGAGGATTTCATATGCCGTACAGCTCAGCTATTCTCTCCTTTTGCTTTATCATCGGTTATGACGTCGTTCTCTTTCTCCCTGAAGGACCAGATCAAAGCCCTATCGAGATTCCCCTGGAAGGCAAGGGGCGCTCCGGGCATCATTATACGCTCCGCGTTGTGAGAAAATCAGTCCCAGAATTAGAAACCTTGCTCAAGAAATATCGTATAGATACCGTCGCCTTCAATGCCAATACGATGAACGCCTTTTTGCCGACCATTGCCGCGAAAGTATGGCCTAAGGCACAAACGATCATCGATTTTAGTACCGTCGAGACTGCAAGAGCTGTAAAAACCGAAGCTGAAATTAATTCAATGAAGGCCAGTTTCCTCAAAAGTTCCCGCAGCATCGCTAAGACACTTCGCTGGCTAAAAGCCGGAGCTGCGCTCACGCCAGGAACCGTGACAAGCGATAAGCTCTTTACAGCTCCGATTAGCGAGAAAGATGTTGCTGACAAACTATCACATGAGTTTGCTGCCGAAGGTGCCGTGGATCATAGCTTTGGAACGATTGCTGCAACTGGTGAAAACGGGGCCATTATTCACTATTCCGAAGCAAATCCCGCCCGAAAAGTAAAACCCGGAGAAATCTTCCTGCTGGATTGCGGAGCGTATTTCGAAGAAGGCTTCGCAACTGATACAACGCGAACCGTCTTTTGCGGGGCCAAAGGAGTGAACCCGGAACCCTGGCAGAAGAAGATCTATACTGTGACCCTCAAAGGCGCACTTGGATGCCTGCACGCGGAATTCGATCGAACTCTATATGGCAACCAAATCGATCTCTATGCCCGGAATCACTGCACGGTAAATGGTTACGTCTATAATCACGGGACAGGCCACGGAATCGGCATTCACGTCCACGAGGCTGGGGCGCGCATTTCTCCCCTTGCGACCGCATGCCTTCTCGAACACTCCATCGTCAGCGTTGAACCGGGAATTTATCTCGAAGGTAAAGGTGGCGTTCGTATCGAAAATATTGCGGTCGTGAGAGCACATAAGACTGACAAAAAGAAGTTTATGTTCGAGAATATCTGTTTCGTCGGTTATGATTGGGACTTGATCGATGTAACGATGCTAACGGAGCAAGAAAAGAAAATCTTGATCGCCTATGAAAAGCGATGCCAAAAGTTGGGCACGTCTGTTACGAAGTGCCCTCTAGTGAAGCATAAGTAATTTAAAACGACTCTCGCGGTATTCTTTTTACGGGTCCTCGACTCGTGGGCTGCGTTGGAGGTCCGAGGGTGAGAAGTTTATCGCCCGCAGCTTTGAGTGAACGGCTGGTCAGAAAGAAATTGTGAAGATCATCGAGAAGAACCTGAAAACCTTCCGCCGTTAAAATAAAACCGAACTTTGACTCCTTCGTATGCGAACGAATCATCTCTTCAATCGCGGTTTTAGTGACGCTTTCAAATAGGCGTTTTCCCATGATTCCTGGTTTCCTTTCGTTTTTGCTCTGCTTTTTGATATTGTCTCACAAAACAGCAAGTTAAACGAACCGAGATTTTATCATACTGTAATTATTGATTTTTAAAACTTTTTATCAGATCCTGTTAAAAAAAGTTTAAAGTTTTCCCAAACCGTGCCGATGCCAATGGAGGTGAAGGTAAGGAGGTCACTCCCATGGTTCGCTACGGATTAATTTGGCTTGTCAATGTCATCTGTCTTATGTTTTGCTATCTGTGGCTTCATTCCAGCTTCTTAGGATAGAGGCTCAAAGATAGCAATATGAAACATGCAACATTTGCCCTTCAAACTCCATGCCTCGTACTCTCCTGCCGGTGACCAACCACTGGCAATTAAAGAGATTTGTGAAACGTTTGCCAAACCGACAGATCGCTCCCCTGAAGGTTCTCGGTCTAAAAACGCCCATGTCCTTCTCGGCGTTACAGGATCAGGCAAGACCTTTACCATGGCCAATGTCATCGCGAATCTTGGCCGACCTACCATCGTGATCGCGCCGAATAAAACTTTGGCAGCACAGCTATTTATGGAGTTTAAGGAGCTTTTCCCGGAAAACTCCGTTGAATATTTCATTAGTTACTATGATTACTATCAGCCAGAGGCTTATGTACCCACGACCGATACGTATATTGCAAAAGATTCCTCGATTAATGATGACATTGATAAAATGCGTCACTCCGCCACGATGTCTCTTCTCGAACGCCGAGATGTGATCATCGTCGCAAGTGTGAGCTGTATTTTCGGCCTCGGATCACCTGATAGCTATGCCAAACTCGTCCTCAATATTAAGGCTGGTGATGAGTTACCAAGAAATAAATTTTTACGAGGACTTGTCAACATTCAGTACTCGAGAAACGACAGAAGCCTCGTCAGGGGATGTTTCAGAGTCAGAGGCGATGTGATAGATATTTTGCCCTCTCACCAAAGGGATGAAGCCGTAAGAGTCGAATTTCTGCACGATGCTATTGAAAAAATATCTTTGATCGACGCACTAACAGGCAGAACTCTGCGAGAAGTCGATAGTCTGTCGTTTTATCCTAATAGTCACTATGTCACCGATCAAACTGACATGCAGATAACCATCCGTGAAATTTTGACCGACCTTGGTGTGCGGCTTCGCGAGTTTAAGGACCAAGGAAAACTTGTTGAGTATCAGCGCCTCGAACAGCGAACCATGCATGATGTCGAGTTGCTGGAACAAATTGGGTTCTGCTCCGGTATAGAAAACTACACACGATATCTCACAAGAACTCCTCCCGGAGATCCCCCCCCGACCCTTCTTGACTATTTTCCAAAAGACTTTCTCACGATCATCGACGAGAGCCATATCACCGTTCCACAACTCGGAGCAATGTATCGAGGAAACCTTTCTCGAAAGCAAGTCCTTGTAGATTTCGGCTTTAGACTTCCGTCTGCGCTTGATAATAGGCCTCTTAATTTCAATGAATTTCTCGGCCGCACAGGGCACGTGTTGTACGTGTCAGCAACCCCAGCACCTTATGAACTCGAAATCTGCAAAGGTCGTATCGCAGATCAAGTGATCCGTCCGACAGGCCTCGTCGATCCCGAAATCGAAGTGCGCCCGGCGAAAAATCAGGTTGACGATCTTTATGGCGCCATGAAGAAAACAATCGACTGCAAAGGTCGCGTTCTTGTAACCACGCTCACCAAAAGAATGGCGGAAGAGATTGCCCAGTATTATCGCGAAATGGGTTTCCGCATTCGTTATCTACATTCAGATATTGATAGCCTTGAACGGGTAGAGCTTCTCCGTGAACTCCGAAAGGGTACGTTCGATGTGCTGGTCGGCATTAATCTCTTGCGTGAAGGCTTGGATTTACCCGAAGTCTGCCTCGTCGCTGTGATGGATGCTGACCAAGAAGGTTTCTTACGCTCGCGCTCATCTCTCATTCAGGTCGTAGGACGCGCAGCTCGTAACGCCTCGGGACGCGTCATCTTTTATGGTGATAAAATCACAGATTCGATGAAAGCTTGCATTGATGAAACAAGTAGGCGTCGCATGAAACAGCTCGCCTACAATCAGGAACACAACATTACACCCCAAACAATTATAAAAGCCTTACCAAAAGACATTCGAACAATCTATGGACTTGGCGAAGAGTCTGCAGCCGAAGGCGCAGGAAAAGGCGGCATTTTCTCAGAAGGTCTTTTGTCAGCCATGGATCAGCTCAAGAAAAAAGATGTTGATTCCCTTGATAAACTTATCCGCAAGAAAACTAAAGAAATGCAAAAAGCCGCCGGCGAGCTTGAGTTCGAAAAAGCCGCTCTCATAAGAGATGAAATTGCAAAGCTCCGCGAACTTTTAATGACATTTGGTGATATGAGAGGTCCCGAATGAGTAGGTCATCCCTGAAGAGTTTATGAATAGTTTATGAATAGTTTAGATAAAAAAAATGGATTAAAAGGATTAAGAGAGAAGGTTGCCTCCCTTCCTGGCAGTCCCGGTGTTTATCTCATGAAAAGCGCCGCTGGAAAAATTATCTATGTAGGTAAAGCAAAAAATCTGATAAACCGTGTCCGCTCATATTTTATAGGGGTTAATCAGCATCCCCCAAAAACCAGAGTCTTGGTCCAGGAGATTAGTGATTTTGAAATTATCATAACCTCAACAGAAGTCGAGGCTTTGCTTCTTGAACGCACCCTGATCAAACATCACGCTCCTTGCTATAATATCTTACTTCGCGACGATAAAGAGTACCCGTTCCTTCGGGTTAATTTCCAGGAAGATTGGCCTCGCGTCGAAATCGTTCGCAGACAAAAGAGTGATGGGGCTTACTACATCGGTCCTTTTGGTTCGAGCCGTTCGCTTCGCATCTTACTTGATACGGCGCATCGGATTTTTCCGCTCATCCGTTGTTCGCGGCATCAATTTAGTTCTGTCAAACGCCCCTGCAACTATTATCACATGAAGACGTGTCTTGGACCTTGTCACATCCCTACTTCACGCGACGACTATGTTACACTCGTAAAAAATGCACTTTTGTTTATCCAAGGAAAAAACAGTGACCTGACAGCTTTACTAAAAGAGCGCATGAAGGAGGCTTCATCAGCCCAAAACTATGAACTCGCCGCCATGTATCGAGATCAACTTAAAGCTCTGGATGAGATCTCACACTCACGTCAATCAGCCATTGTAAAAAACGTTAAAGATGCTGACGTGCTTGGTCTTCATCAAGAAGAGTCTAAGACGTCTTTTCATATTTTGATGGTACGTGACGGGCGTCTTATCGGAAGCGATAGCTTTGTTGTTGACTCATTGGTTCAGGGGGAAGCTGAAGCTCTTTCGGATTTCTTGCTGCAATACTACGAGTCACGCTCACTCCCTTCAGAATTAATTCTATCGCTTTCGAATGAAACTGTCGAAGGTGTCAACAGCGTAAAAGAAACTGTGCGGCTTATACTAGAATCTTTAAAAACAGAGAAGTCCAAACTTCCGAACATCGAAGTCATTTTTCCCAAGCGAGGTCCGCGCCTCAGCCTTATCGAAATCGCTAAGAAGAATGCCAAGTATAACCTCGAAGAATCTCGTCGTCTTGAAACAAATAAGCACATTGAATTAGAGCTTGTACAAATGGCCTTAGGCCTCGATCGTATTCCTAAGAAAATTGAATGTATCGACATTTCAAACCTCCAAGGCACGGCAATCGTCGCGTCAGATGTCTGCTTTTTAGACGGCAAACCAGCCAAGGATCTTTATCGTCATTATGTCGTTAAGAGCGTTGAAGGAAAGCCTGATGATTTTGCTTCAGTGAGAGAAATCGTCAGACGAAGATTTGCGAGAGCTGAGCGTGATCAAGACGCCCCGGACCTCCTCGTAATCGATGGTGGAAAAGGGCAACTTGGAGCAGCAATGGAGGCAGCTTCTGAGTTTCAAAGCTTATCCATTCCCATTATTTCCCTTGCAAAAGAGCGAGGGGATCAAGAAGCTAGTTCCGAACGCGTTTTTTTTCCAAATCGCGACAACCCTTTCGCGCTACTCCCAGGATCCCAAGAATACCGTGTGCTAACTCATCTTAGGGACGAAGCGCATCGTTTCGCCATTTCTCATCACCGAAAACGCCGCTCCCGCATATTACACGCTTCCGAATTGGAGGAAATTCCTGGCATCGGGCCAAGTTTAAGAGCTAAGTTACTCGATGTCTTTGGAGGCGTTGATGGTTTAAAACGCGCAACCCTTGAACAACTCCTTGCGGTCAAGGGGCTTAGAGAAAGCAGCGCTATCGCCCTTTACGCGCGCTTCCAACAAGGTGACGAGTAAAAGGGATGTGGGGAAAGGGATGTGGGGACACCCGACTGAATTTCATTTCAAGATAGTAGACTTTTTGGTTTCGGTCCTGGTTTCAAGGGAATTAGACGGATGTTATAAGTTCTTCCTAGACAACTCAGAAATTCCTCTGCTCCAAAGGGTCTAATCAGGGGGGAGATCAAAAACTGTTATTTAAAATAGTCTTTAGGCACTCAAGGTCCGTAGGTTGACAGTTGTCAGTAGAAGAAGCAGGGGTTTCATCTTGTGTAATGAGAGCAATCTGGCAAGGTGTCCAATTTTTTGTCAGGTCGTCAATTTTCTGCAAAAGTGACACGTATTCGGCTGATGATTCATCAACAAATGTTTGTGTACCATTCTTGACGATGTACGTGACGCCCCCATCGTAAACTGAAATTTGAAGAATTGGGGCTTTTGAACCAACACTGATTCTTTGACTTTTTTTCAAGGTTTTAACAAGGGTGACGATTTCATCAAGCTTTTCTTGAGCAATAGTTACTCCACCTTTACAACTCGAATTCTTAGTTCTCAATTTACTGCTGAATCCTTTATTTTGTGCATTAACTGCGATCTGTGCTAATGAGTTGCTCTGTTCGTCATATATGTTAAAGTTCAATATTTGAGGTTCTCCAATAACTCCATTAAAAGTCTTTAATGTTTCAGATTCGTGAAAATCGGAGGCGTTCAAACTGGAATTTAAGACAGATAGATCAGTTTTCATAATTGCTCCATTCGTCTTGAGCTTCGTTTTTATCGCGTCAAATGTTTGCATAGTTGCTTCGAAAGAAGCTGATGATTCATCCAATCTAGTTCCTATGAATGTTTTAAGTACCTGGTAAGAAGAACCATCAAATACTGTAAGGCTCTTTGAAGAATACGAGGGACTATCGATTAAGTTTGAGGAAAAACGAAGGTCCCTAATTTTTTCTTGCAAATTAGTTATGTCGTCAAATTCTAAGATAGCAAGACCTTGATAGAGGAGATTGTTCTCTTTCAAATTGAGTTCAGCGGATCGAGCCTTTTCATTTATAATAATCTGAAACCAAGTTTCCATAGAGTCATCGTAGTTGCTAAAGTCGACCTCTTGCGGATTTTCTATAGTTTGATCGAAGACAGGTGTATCAATCTCATCGGATTGCTTTTCAGGGGTGTTGGTTGGAGTGATATTTGCTGTTTTTTGTTCCGAATTTTTCTTTCCTTTGCAAGAAAAACAAGTGAATGCTGTATATAATGATAGGGCAATTATAAGGAATGAAATTTGAATAAACTTCATCGTTTTCATTATATTTTCCTCCCGTTGCTTAATGCAAAAGCAGTCCCAGTTGCACATAATCTTCTGACATCCCAAAAAACTTAAATGTTACGATTTCTTCGTTTATCGGAATGAAGAAAAAAACATTTAGTTTCCTCGCCTAGTCAAGAAAAGGAAGAAAAGGAAGAAAAGGTAAGAAAAGAGGACGCCTAAAGGGGACGCGCCCCACTAATCCCAAACCTCGATATTATTAGCTTTGCAGATATTTCGGACCTCTTTTGGAAAATTCGAGTTTTTTCCCGACAGTTGTTCTGCAAACTCAAAAAATGCAGAATTTCCTAAAGGTCGTCCGGTACGCGTTGACTTTCTAGTGCGTAGATTTGGCGATATATATTCGTAACGCCATGATATTACAAGCCATATAGCCCCACCTAAAGTTTTGTAAAAATCCTCCGATAATACAAATGATGATCATTAAGGGGGGAGACTATGAATATTTTCTATAAAA
>CAILAO010000563.1 GCA_903832105.1 uncultured Pseudomonadota bacterium
ACAAGACGTCAGCGTCTTTGTGTTAGTGTGCCTACAGCATTCAACTGTCTAATTTTGTTAGAACATTTAACGAAGGATTCTCGTTCCGTTGAGTGATCACAACTTACCTCCGAATCGCTATGACACATTGATTATTTTACAGCGGTACGATAGTAAAATGGTTGGATTTTTTATTTCGAGGTGTTCCATGGCGAGAGGATTAATCGGTATCAGGCTCGAAGACAAAAATAAGTGGGAATGTCGAGCGCCCATAGCCCCCCACCAGATGGGAAGACTTATTCGCGAAAAAGGCATTAAATTCGCGATCCAACCATCACCCATTAGGGTTTTTCCGGATCAGGATTATAGAAAAGAAGGCGCCGAAGTCTCTGCGGATCTCTCATCTTGTAATGCCATATTGGCCGTTAAAGAGATCCCTATGAAGCTATTTCAGCCGCACGGCACCTATATGTTTTTTGCCCATGTGATCAAGGGGCAATCATACAACATGCCGATGCTTAAGAAACTGATGGAACTTAAGTGCCAGCTTATCGACTACGAAAAAGTGGTTGATGCGGCGGGCAAAAGGACGATTTTTTTTAGTCGCCACGCTGGAATTGCAGGTATCATTGAGACCCTCTGGGCCCTTGGAAAAAGACTTAAAGCAGAAGGAATTGAGGACAAGGACAATGTATTCCTCACATTTAAACAGGCCTTCGAATATGGTGATTTGGAAACATCGAAAAATGCTTTTAAAACCATCGCTAGACTGATTAAGGAGAAAGGAACCCCAGCAGCTCTGAAGGATCCTTTCGTTATTGGAATTACTGGCTACGGTAACGTCTCGAAGGGTGTGCAAGAACTCTTAGACTTACTACCCATTGAAGATGTTATCCCCTCGAAACTCCAAAACCTCCATCAAGAGAAATCTCAAAAGAGAGACCGCATCTATAAAGTTGTCTTCAAAGAAGAACACATGGTGCGCCCAAAACTAAAAAACCACGCTTTTGATTTGAATGAGTATTATCAAAAACCTGAGCTTTATGAAGGCTGCTTTACACAATATCTTCCCCATATCACTGTACTCGTTAATGCGATTTACTGGGACGTAAAGTATCCTCGTGTTGTGACAAAGACCGACATCGCCGAGCTTTATAAAAGGACCTCAAAAGCACATTGTCCGAATCTTCGCGTTATTGGAGATATCAGCTGCGATATTGATGGCGGGATTGAGTTTATGTCGGAAGCTACCAAGCCTGATCATCCCGTTTACGTCTATGATCCCAGAACTGACAAGATCGAATACGGTGTAGAAAATCTAAATGGACCAGTCGTTATGGCAATTGACAACCTGCCATGCGAAATAGCAAAGGATTCAACGGAGCATTTTGGTGAATCTTTGTTTGATTTTATTCCGGCGCTTGCGAATGCTGATTATTCGGTTCCCTTTCAACAGCTCGATCTTCCTGATCCCATCAAAGGCGCTCTGATTGTTCATCACGGAGAATTGACGGAAAAATATAAATATCTCCAAAAATATCTGTAGGACTATTGCTCAAACCGCTTAGATAACCGGGGGACAGTCATCATGGCACAAAAAGTACTAGTACTTGGCGCTGGATTAGTAGCAAAACCTCTCGTTAAGTATTTACTGGAAGTTCCTGAAATAACCATAACACTCGGTGATCAGTTCAAAGCAAAGGCTGACGAACTGATCGCTGGACATTCGAAGGGATGCTCCGTTGAGATCGATGTCAATAATGAGCAGAAGCTAGACGGAATCGTGAAGGACCATGATCTTACAATCAGCCTTATTCCATATATTCATCACTTGAAAGTTGCGAGCCTCTGTATCAAGCATAAAAAGCCTCTTGTCACAGCATCATACGTCTCCCCTGCCATGAAAGCACTCGACAAAGCGGCGAAGGACGCTGGAATTCTATTTTTAAATGAAATCGGACTTGATCCCGGGATTGACCACATGTCTGCTCAACAGATCATTGATCAAGTTCATAAAAAAGGCGGCGCTATTGAATCATTCAAATCAATCTGCGGTGGTCTACCTGCTCCTGACGCCAACGACAATCCGTTTGGATATAAATTTTCTTGGAGCCCACGTGGCGTGGTTCTCGCGGCAAGAAATAGCGCCCGCTATCTTCGTGACGGCCGCATCGTCGAGACTCCAGGAAAAGATCTTTTTCTGGATGTGTTTGAGCAGGATGTGGATGGAGTTGGACGGTTAGAAGTGTACCCAAACCGCGATTCAATTCCGTACAGCGAAATCTATAGTATCCCCGAAACCAAAACCATGTTCCGTGGAACCTTCAGGAATCTTGGTTGGTGCAAAACATGGAAACTCATCGCTGATATGAATTATCTTGACGAGAATCCTCGTCACGTGAAAGGCAGGAGTTTTAAGGATCTCACCGCTGAAGTGGCCGGTGTCAATGTTGACCGTGTTAGAGAAAATATCGCAAAAAAGTTCAAGCTAGATCCTGCCTCGGATATCTTTGAAAGACTGAGCTGGCTCGGTCTATTTTCTGACGAAGTGCTTCCAGCAGAAAACTCCTCAGCGCTTGATCTCCTCGTCGCAAAGCTTCAGACTAAAATGGAATATAAGCCAGGTGAACGAGATATGGTGGTTCTTGTACATGATTTTATTGCATCCTATCCGAAGGAAAAGAAGCGCGAACGCATCACCTCGACACTCCTCGATTTCGGCATTCCTCACGGAGATTCGGCCATGTCACGCACGGTATCGCTCCCCGCAGCTATTGCAACAAAACTAATCCTTGAAGGAAAGATCCGCGATAAAGGCGTCAAGATTCCCGTCGAACCGACAATCTATGAGCCGGTCTTAAAAGAATTAGCGAAATTAAAGATCTCGTGTAACGAAAAAGTAACCGAGATGTGATTTGCGGGAAATGAAAAGGGCGGCACAGAACTAACTCACATCCCATGCCGCCCTCTTGTAGAATTTTTATCAATTATTCCTTGGCTTTAGCCTTTTTCTTGGCGGCTTTTTTAGCCTTTTTGGCTTTCGCCTTTTTGGCGTCTTGTTTTGGATCTTTAGCCTTTTCCTGTTCAACGGCAGGCTTTAGCTCATCAGTCATCGGCGCTGGAGCTACTTGATTACCTTCGGCTGGAGCTGGGGCGGTAACGGCCGAGTCTTCGACTGGTTTTGGCTCTTCAGGAGTGGTGCAACCGACAAAAGATAGATACGTTAAAACAGCAGTGACACCGAGCAGGATTTTTAAAGACGTACAAAGCATTTTCATTCATTGACCTCCAAGTAAAATTAACAACTAAAACTAACAACCAAGATTAAAACAATCAAACCTTCTATCCACGTTTATACAAAACTTCTTCTTGCAATAAAAGTATCCGATTTTTCCAATAAATACAATTCAGTTTTTACTTTACCCCCAAGAAAGCTATCGGTAAGAGCTGAGTGACTTTAGCTTCAGACAATTACCACTCAAGAATCACCTTACCCGATTCACCCTTTTTCATGACGTCAAATCCCTTTTCAAAATCATCAATAGGGAAGTGGTGGGTGATGACACATGAAATATCAAGACCACTTTGCAACATACTTGTCATCTTATACCAAGTTTCAAACATCTCGCGGCCATAAATACCCTTCAAAAATAGGCCGCGAAAGATCACATAGCTCCAATCAATGGGAACGACGTTCCCAGGAAAAATACCTAAAATCGCGACGCGGCCACCATGATTCATTGCTTCGATGAGCGACTGAAAGGCTTGTGCGTTGCCGGACATCTCCATGCCGACATCAAACCCTTCAGTCATACCGAGATGTTTCATAACATCTTGTATTGTTTTCTTCCTCGGATCAACAGTAAGCGTTGCCCCGGCTGCTTTTGCGAGCTTCAATCGATATTCATTGATATCTGTGACCACGATGTGGCGTGCTCCGACATGCCTTGCCACAGCGGCAGCCATAATGCCGATCGGTCCTGCCCCAGTGATTAAAACATCTTCGCCCACAAGATCAAAGGACAAGGCCGTGTGAACAGCGTTCCCAAAGGGATCAAAGATTGATGCTAAATCGTCAGAAATTTCCTTGGGGATCTTAAAGGCATTTCCTGCCGGTATACTTAGAAACTCAGCAAAACATCCCTGCCGATTGACGCCGATACCCACAGTGTTGCGACAAAGATGCCTCCGACCGGCACGGCAATTACGACAATGCCCACAAGTGATATGACCCTCACCGGATACACGGTCACCTGGGGTGAATCCTTCGACCGCAGATCCAACTTGTTCTACAACTCCAACAAATTCGTGACCAACGGCCATAGGGACAGGGATCGTACGCTGCGACCACTCATCCCATTTGTAAATATGAAGGTCAGTTCCGCAAATGGCGGTTTTTTTGATGCGGACGAGAAGATCATTCGGTCCGATTTCAGGAATCGCAATCTCATCCATCCAAAGTCCAGTCTCACGCCTCTTCTTAACAAGAGCCTTCATCCTTTCGACCATATCTTTTCGCTCCCTCGACTAAATACGGACTTGACCGTTTCAAAGGTTAACTTTGGCATCCAAACAAAAAAAGGAGTCCGTTCCAGCATACACCTGGCTTCACTGACTCAGATCTCGAAACTTCTGAATCAAATAAAGCTGCTCAGACATGATTTTGCTGAGAGGAATGCCTACGGTTAGCAATAGTATGACCGCGGAATCTTCACGGCGAAGAATTTTGCCTTCAACCAGAACAACTTCTCCATCAACAAATCTCACAACACCTTTGATAAAATGATCAAATTGAGGTCTTTGCTCATCTTTTTTCCGAGATGGCAACTCAAATTTCAAGCCCTTTTCAGATAAGTTAAGAACATCGTAATCAGCCCCTTTAATCTCGATCTTGGGTCGAAACATCGGCGGGTAGACAATTCGATAAAAAGCACGTTCCGGTTTTTGCATATAAACTCACCTACATCATCTGTCAGGATGCGCTATTATCATCATACAACTAAAATCGATAGGAGCAAGAAAAAAATGCATTCATGACCTACGCCTCAAGAACAGCTAAGGTCATGAGCTGAGTCGATTTTAGGAGATTGCAAAAACTACTGACAACGACGCCATGCCATATGAAACTTCTGCTTTGCAAGTTCTCCATCGATTGAGTCCAAGGTCAAAACAGCTTCTTTTCCAGAATTAGCGCCGAGAGCCAAAGCCGTATCGAGCGTGAGAGTCTGAGCCACCCCACAACGCGACCACATGTCAGTGATGAGGCCGACCTTGTGCCGACTTTCAAAGTCGTTTTTAAAGGGCGCCTTGAACTTCTTGATGATCTTGACGCGCTTACCTGTCCAATGCTGATCAGAGAAGAAATAGGCAGCGCTGTGAAGCCCTGCTGTCCCAGGATCTAGATCGGCGTATCCCCGATAATCAACTTGGAATATCGTAAATTGCATACCAGCAGGAACATCAAGATCAAATTTGATACGACAGTTTTTTGTACGTTCTTTGATATCAATCGATGGCCCGATAGCCGCTGAAAACTTGTCAAACACAAGCGTCAGGGCTTTTTTGTCTTCCGAAACGTCGCTCGCAACGGTTCCCTCAGGGCAACCTGTCCCTTGGTAGGACACGCTCTTAATGGAAACTGTCCCTGCTCCTAGAATTTCAATCGGGATTTGGCTGGGAGTTTGAGCAACGGCTTGTTCTTGACTTGGAGTCTCAAGAGGAGTCTCAATAGGAGTTTCAAGAGGAGTCTCCTCAGATACTAAGATCGGGTTTTCAGAAGGTGGAGTTTCATCTTCATCACCAAGATCGTCGATCGGTTCAAAATCATCAGAACTCTCCTCTGCGTTTTTTTCTTCCCCAACCTTTTTAGCTCGCTTAGATGATCCTTGGAGGCCACAGGCATCGAGAGTGCCAATTAGAAAGAAAACACCACTAAGAAATGCAATTACTGAAACTAGTCTTTTCATAAATCAGTCCCCACATACAAATTCGAAATCAACTAAAACCAACATCCCATCACCGCGATCAATCGCGATGGCCAAAAGGCGCGAAAGCTTTTGCAAAGGCTAGGCCAGAACGCGGGTATTATTAAACCATTTAATAACAGGTGGTTACAGAGTATCTTTCTCGATAATTCTGTAAAGACTTTAGTCACTTTTGGTTTTTGATCTTGAAGATCCACCCTACGTGCAATAAAGCAAGTAGAATCATGAAACAGGTCAATCTTCTATATGAGGACCATTCGATCGTTGTGGTTGATAAACCAAGCGGCATACTTGTACATAAATCCACCGAAAGCAGTGATCGCACGTTTCTTCTTCAAATAGTACGTAATCGGGTCGGACAGCACGTTTTCCCGGTTCATAGGCTTGATCGTGCCGTTTCTGGAGTGATTGTATTCGCTCTTTCCAGCGAAATCGCAAGAGAATTGCAAGCTAGACTCCAAAAGGAAAGTTCCATCAAAGAATACGTTGCACTGGTCCGAGGGACTGCCCCGGCATCGGGCCTTATTGACCATCCCCTAACGGACGAGCGTGGAATCAAACAAACGGCGTGCACTTCGTTTGAGAAAATTGGTGATTTTGAACAGTGTTCACTTCTCAAAGTCCTGATCGCAACGGGCCGTAGGCACCAGATCAGACGTCACCTTTCTCACATCAAACATCAAATTTTGGGCGACACTCAATATGGCAAGGGACGTATCAATCATTTTTTTAGAGACCACTTCGGATTATCCCGCATTTTTTTACATGCCAGGAGCCTTACATTTGAACATCCCACGACTTCAGAGTTAATGTCGGTAACATCGCCTATTCCAGATGAGTTAGAGGCGGTGTTGAAGCGTCTGCTCATCACCTAACAATAAGCGTTTTCTCTTTTCGCGGTATCACTCCGCCTATGATACTTGCCTTGACGTAACCCTCGGCTCGAAGCTCGCGAACAATCTCATCTGCCTTGGTCTGATCGACAGACATGAGAAGTCCTCCGCTTGTCTGAGGGTCGAAGAATGTCGTAAGTAAAATATCGCTCACACGCCCTGTCACTTGAAGTTTTTGTGACACGTAACCTTTATTATTTTCCAAAGCTCCCGGAACCATATCCTGCTCAGCTAGTTCAAGAACCCTATCCATGAGAGGGACCTCGCGCCCAATAATTTCAAATGAACAATTGGAAGCATCCGCCATTTGCATCGCATGACCTAAAAGCCCAAAGCCTGTGATATCGGTTGCAGAGTGGACATGAAAACGGCGCATGATCCTCGCTCCCATAGCATTAAGAAGCGACATATTAGAAAAGGCTTCCAAGCCGGAAGATTCAGGAATGGCATCGTTCTTTATAGCAGTCGTAATAATGCCGGTCCCCAATGGTTTCGTGAGAATCAACGCATCTCCTGACTTTGCCGCCGCGTTTGTCGTGAGATCCTTTGGATCAATAACACCTGTCACGGCCAATCCAAACAGTAATGTTTCGGTGGCGACCGTGTGTCCTCCAACCGTAACACCACCGGACTCTTTCACTTTTTCTTCGGCACCCTGAAGGATCTCCCCAAGTATTTCGAGTGGCATCGTTTTGGGGAACGATACCAGGTTCATGACCGTTTTCACCTCGCCGCCCATCGCATAAACATCGCTCAATGCATTTGCAGCGGCAATGCGCCCGAAAAGAATCGGATCGTCGACGATTGGTGGAAAGAAATCTGTCGTATTGATAATAGCCAAGTTAGGACTAAGTAAGTAAACTCCCGCATCATCCAATGTATTAGTTCCCACGAGAAGATTTGGATCAGAAGACTGCGTTGAAATAAAGCTTTTTAACGCCTCACGTAAAAGTACTGGACTCAATTTGGCGGCACAACCAGCGCAAGCCACTGTGTGTGAAAGTCTTATTTTCGAGTTCTGTTTTTTTGATGTGTTTGGTGATTTAGATGCCATGGACGCTCTCCTCCGTGTACCCTCTGTCCCTTCATTCATCAGTGTTTTAAAACTTTAGCAACATAAGGCAACTCGCGATATTTTTCGTTAAAGTCGAGACCGTAACCGACTACAAATTCCTTTCCTATTTCAAAACCGACATAATCGACGCGATGACTCATATCACGCACCTCTGGTTTTGACAAAAAGGCGCAGACCTTAAGACTGGCAGGTCCTCTAAGTGTGAAGACGTCGCAAAGATAATCGATCGTTTCTCCCGTATCGACAATATCCTCTACGAGAAGAACGTGTCGGTCTTTAATGTTTGTTGTTAGATCATGGTTAATGCGGATGTATCCAGAAGATTTTGTCCCCACATAACTCGATGCACCAATAAAATTAATTGCTAAAGGAACCTTAATCGCACGTACAAGATCAGAAAGAAACATAAACGACCCCTTAAGAACTCCTACGACAAGGAGTTCCTTCCCACGGTAGTCTTCGGATATGCGTTTTCCAAGTTCCTGAACTTTTTTTGCAATCTGCTCTTCCGTTAAAAGAGGGAAAAGTTCGAGCTGAGAGGTTTCTTGTGTCATAAATCCGTCGCTCCTATGGCAAGGGTCAATTGACGGGTCAATACAGGTCCGTTTGCTTTTGCAAGCTCGAGGACTTCTTCGTGGCAGAGTTTGCCTTCAACCTTAGAGCCGGAGTAATTCGTCACGAATGTCATCCCAGCAACCTTAAGTCCAAGTTGGTGTGCAGCAATGGCCTCCTGAACCGTACTCATACCGATTACGTCAGCACCAAGTTGGCCGAAAAATGCCGCCTCGGCAGGAGTCTCGAATGTTGGCCCAAGAACACCACAATAAACACCCTCTCGAAGTCCCGTTTTTCTTGCGATTCGCTGCCTCCAGGTTGCATTATAACAATCTCCCATATCGAGAAAAGAAGGTCCGAAAAACCGCGCTTCTTTTCCGATGAGGCAGTTTTGTCCCGTTAGATTGATATGATCTTTGATGATGAGGGTTTCTCCTGGTTTAACGTCGGGACGAAGACTTCCGGAGGCATTAGTCAAAAGCACGCGTCTAACTCCCAACCGTGACAAAGCCCTAATTGGATAAACGACGTCAGCGATTGAACACCCCTCGTAAACATGGACCCGCCCTGTCATAACAGCCACAGGGATCTTTCCAGATAATCCCACCATTAAGTGTGAACCGTGCCCTTCAACCGATGGGGAAGAAAAATGGGGGATTTCGGCAATATTGATTGCCATCTTTTTAGTTAAAGAGTCTGCAAAACCTTTGAAGCCAGAACCCAAAATGACCAAAAGCTCTGGAAAAGGCCCCGAACGCCCCAACTTTTTCTTAATCATTTCAAAGGTTTCTGCAATTTTCCGCTCAATCTCTGAGTCTCTTTTTGTTAAACGCTTCACATTTCACCCCGATAGATAGATGAATAGATGGATATTTATAATGGTGGCTCTTTTAAATGTCACCGAAAATCTTGCTATGTTTCTTCTAAGACCTGAAGCTCAGCATCTGTATGACGCAGTCTAACAGCAATACCCTTAGCTAACCTCGCGAAAACCATCGCCCCCACATCAGGTGCCTTCCTAGCAACCTGATTAAAAGAGGCCCTTGAAATTGCGAAAATCTTGCAATCAGATTTTGCAACTGCGTCGGCAGAGCGGACCTCTCTATCAAGAAACGACATATCACCAAAAAAGTCACCTCTTCCGAAGGTTGCCAGATGGTGGGAATTTCGGCTCAACAGGGGTAGTTCAATACGCACGTCACCTTGACGGATAATGAAAAGCTCGTCACCATGATCGCCTTGCTTAAAAATCTTCTCTCCTGCTTTAAAAGAGTAATCTTTAGT
>CAILAO010000564.1 GCA_903832105.1 uncultured Pseudomonadota bacterium
CGATCAAGATCAAGCGATCTCATTACAAAGTTGAAGACCTAAGAACTCAATTCCAAACCGCGGCCATGGGCGGGGGTGGGGCAGATATGCTTATTGGCCCCAATGATTGGGCTGGGCCATTTTCGGTTATGGGCATTATTCAAGACGTTCAATCTTGGGGAAAGACCGATCGCTTTTCTCCGATGGTTCTTGCATCAATATCAGACGTTAATAAAAAGGTGTGGGGGCTTCCGGTATCCAAAGGAAACCATCTCATGCTCTTTATTAATAAGAAACTGATTCCCAAAACACCAGACACTTTGGAAGATCTTATAAAGTCCGCGAAAAGTATTTCTGAACCAGACAAAAAGAAATTTGGGTTTGCTTACAATTTAACAGAACCATTCTGGTTTGTTACGTTTCTCAGTGCTTATGGTGAAAAGCCTTTACTCCCCGGTGGAAAACCTAACTTAAACACCGAAGGTATGATTAAAGCGCTTGAGTTGGTGAAAAAGCTTAAGTTCGAAGATCGGATTGTCCCTCCAGATTGTGGCTATGACTGTGCCAATACCCTTTTTGTCGAAGGAAAAGTCGGTGTCATTATTAATGGCGATTGGAGCATTGAGAAGTATCGAGAGGTCTTAAAAGATAATTTAGTCATCGCCCCCTTACCAAAATTGGCCGCAACTGGGAAATTTATGCAGCCCATGGTTTCCGGAAAGTACCTCTTCTTCCATAAAAATTTAAAGAGTAAAAAGTTTGATGCCGCAAAGCTTTATGCTGACTACATCACTTCTTCCAAAGTACAAGAACTCTTGATACAAAAAACTGGCCGCCTATCGCCCCTCAAAACCCTTGAAAACAGTCCGTTAATCACGGGGAACCCCATCTACGCGGCCACGAATGCAGCCATGGTCAATGGTCAACCTATGCCGTTAGATGTCGAAATGAGGGTCGTTTGGGATGCCGTGAGACCTCAACTTCAGGAAGTTATGTCTGGTCGCGCTGACCCGAAGGAAGCCGCCAAAATCATGCAAAAAGATGCTGAAACAAAGATTAGGGAAATGAAGGGATAAACGGCATAGCATTGGAAACACTTCAGTCGCTCATTCAGATTATTGTTCTTCTATTTGTCACACTCGGAGTGATTGCTGCGGTCGAGCTGTGCCTTTACTGGCTCCTCTTTTTCTTCAGACGCGGCTTTTTGTTTTGGATTGTGACTCTGCTTGGTGGCGCAATCATTGGCTTTGCATCCGAACTGTGGCTTGGCTCTTCCGGATCACAAGGTTTAGGGAACCTATCGAGATTTTTAAACCCAACTCTCTGGGGTCTTGGAACGTCTTTTTTTGCGGCCTATTTGTCGAGATTTTTCATCAAAGGCCGCCATTCTTTAGCTATCATGATGCTTGCGCCAGCCTTCATCGCTGTTTCGCTCCTCGTACTTTACCCTTTTCTCTTTCAGTTCGAACTCGCGTTTTCGAATCTAAATCTTTACACGATCAATGCTTGGAAAGCGGGCGAGCCACTAAAATGGGTCGGCTTTAAAAACTTTGAAGGAGTAATTTTTAGCAATGCGTTACTTCAAACAGCCGGTTTTTGGGATCTTCTTTTAAGAACGTTCCTCTGGACAGCAATTAACCTTGTGTTTCATGTCGGTCTCGGATTAGGTCTTGCCCTTCTTCTGAACCGTAAACTTTTTGCACGTGGATTCTATCGGATGCTCCTCATTATTCCGTGGGCAATGCCGCAAATTGTAGCGGTATTGGCTTGGCGTGGTGAGTTTCATCCCCAGTTCGGTTTTGTCAACATCATTTTAGAGTGGATCGGAATGGGACAAGTGAACTGGTGGTCAGATCCATTGCCGGTTTTTATTTCTTGTTGCATCGTTAATATTTGGCTTGGCATCCCGTTTATGATGATTGTGTTTCTCGGAGGACTTCAATCCATCTCGCACTCCTACTATGAGGCGGCAGCCATTGACGGCGCTTCAAAGTGGGCCCAGTTTAGAGAAATCACGCTTCCTATGTTAAAGCCCGTCGTTGTTCCCAGTGTGACACTCGGCACAATCTGGACCTTCAACAATATTAACGTCATTTATCTAATGACGGGTCAAGATGGCGGTAAAGAATATGCTGACATTTTAGTGTCAGCCTTGTATAAGAGCGCTTTTGCGTATTCTCGCTACAGTTTTTCAGCAGCTTTCGCCATCGTTATTTTTTCAATCTTGATTGCCATAACCGTCATTTGGATGAAAATTTCAAAGGGAACGGAAAGCGTCGTGGGGAATCGTTGAACGTGGAGAAAAGAAGTTTCAAAAATTTGTGGATTCATCTGATTTTGCTTGGAAGCTGCTTTCTTACGGTCTTTCCACTCCTCCGTATCATTTCAGTTTCTGTGCGGCCAGGGAACCGCCTTTTTTCAACAGACCTCTCCCTCATCCCCGAAGGGGCCACCTTTGACTCCTATCGAGCAGTCTTTCTTGAAACCGACTTTTTCAAGTGGCTTTTAAATTCGCTAATGATCACGACATTTACCGCTCTAATCGGCGTCTCTCTTTCGGCTACGGCCGCTTATGCTCTTAGCCGCTATAAGTTTCCGCTTAGGTCATCAATGCTGATTTTCCTTATGGCAACCCAGATGATGCCGGCTGTTATGCTCCTGCTTCCTCTTTATTTTATGCTACAGAAGCTGAATCTCATCGACACGTTTACGGGCGTAATCATTGCTTATAGTGTTACAACTCTTCCATTTTGTATCTGGCTGTTGAAAGGGTACTTCGACACGATTCCGAGATCTCTTGAAGAGGCTGCCCAAGTTGATGGCTTGACTGAGATTGGAAGTTTCTGGAAGGTCGTACTTCCCTTATCAACACCGTCCCTAGCGATTGCGTTTCTTTTCAGCATCACACAAGCCTGGAATGAATACATTGTTGCAAGAGTCGTTCTTCAGAGCACTGAGTTTTACACGTGGCCCCTTGGACTTTTCATTTTACAGGGTGACTATGATACAAAATGGGGCATGTTCGCTGCAGCGAGCGTTCTTGTTACTATTCCCGTTATGGCTGTATTCCTTTATTCGGCAAAATGGCTATTGAGCGGACTTACGCTTGGAGGAGTAAAAGGGTGAATAAAGCCTCTCTCACTATTTCTAACGTCACAAAAGCCTTCGGAAACAAGGTCGTGCTGGATAATATTTCTTTCGACGTAAAACCTGGTGAATTTATTGTTTTGGTTGGGCCATCTGGATGCGGCAAATCCACCATGCTCCGGGCCATTGCTGGGCTTGAGTCGATCAGCCAAGGAAAGGTCGTGATTGGCGATATCGACGTCTCGAACTTGCAACCTAAAGATCGAGATATCGCGATGGTGTTCCAAGACTATGCCTTGTATCCCCATAAAAATGTCTATGAAAACATAGCGTTCGGCCTTCGTATCAGGCGAGTCGATCCTAAAAGAATTGACGTCTTGGTTCGAGAAGTTGCAGAAAAACTTAACCTCATCCCCTACCTAGCACGTAAACCCGTGGCCCTTTCAGGGGGCCAGAGACAGCGCGTCGCCATCGGGCGTGCGATCGTAAGAAATCCTAAGGTATTTCTTTTTGACGAACCCCTTTCAAATCTCGACGCCAAGCTTCGCGGAAGCATGAGAATCACGATTGCGAAACTCCATAAAGAGCTTGGTGTGACCGTTGTTTATGTAACACACGATCAAGTCGAAGCTATGACCCTCGCTGATCGCATTGTTGTTTTAAATGGCGGCATTGTCCAGCAGATGGGAACTCCCCTCGATCTCTATTACCATCCAAAAAACATCTTTGTTGCTACTTTTATCGGTTCTCCACCCATGAATCTCTTAAGTGGTGTCATTGAACTTCGAAACAACAAGGGCGATGAATATTTCCTTTTTATTTCAGAAAAAGGTTTGAAATATCGGATTCCGGATAAATTTTTTGGCCAATTAAAGTCTTGTCTCCACTCCGATCATCCGGTCATTTTTGGAATCCGACCGGAGAGTTTTCGGCTTTTGGGCGCCGATCAACCTGCGCCTAACGAGCCGACTTTGTCAGCCTCGGTGATTGTCACAGAGCTTCTAGGCCCAACCACCTCACTTCTATGCGACGTCATGGGTCATGAAATTCAAGTTATGTTACCCGCTCCCCACCGCCCGGCACGAGGCGATGAGATCCGTCTTGGGGTCGCTTCCGATTATCTTTATTTATTTGACGAGAAGTCGGCTCAAAGTGTTTTGTGATTGTTTCTTTTCACTCGAAAAATTCCAAACAATACCGGAAGGAACATCATCAAGTACATTGCGAGTCCGTTTCCGCCTGGTGAAGACGCAATATTAACAACGCCACATCCTTGGCCAGATCCCTTTCCCCTGGTATCTTGATCGGGATAATTTGGAGCTTCGCTGGAGTTTCCGCTTGGAGCCTTAGATGGAGTCACGGCGGTGCCCACTGTTGTAGGTTCGACTTGATCTGGAGTTTTCCCAGCGGCTTCGAGTTCTGCGGCATAACCTAAAGCTGCTTTGAGATCAAGACGGCCATCTTTGCTTTCAATTTCACCTGTGAGAGCTGACGGCTTCGCAGCGCTTTTTCTGATGATCGATTTGATCTGCTCCGCAGTGAAACTTGGATACATCGACCACAATAATGCTGCCGCACCTGCTACGACAGGGGTCGCCATGCTCGTACCATTCCAAGCTTCATAATCACCACTTTTTATAGTCGATAAAATAGACCATCCAGGGGCAGCGATTCCCACCGATTTGCCTCTATTTGAGAAGCCGGTGAGTTTTTCTTGGTGATCGCTTGCCGCGACGCATAAGATTTTCTCGTATGAGCACGGATAATAATAAGTTGTCTCGATGTAATTTCCATCTTCAAACTTACACTTACCACCAATCTTACAACTTTCATTACCCGCAGCCACAACGATTAATACATCACTGTTCTGAGTTGCATAGGTAAAAATATCATCCACTAGCTTCGGAGTCCCGTCAGAATTTTTCTCGAAATTATACCCAGATACTTCAAAGGGGCCTCCAAGCGACATGTTGATGATGAGTTTTTGATTAGCCCTCGCCCCGTCGCTTGCTTTCTGCTTTTTATGCTTAGAAACAGCCCATTTTATGCCGCCAGCAATGACATCGCTCGTACCGCCACCATTTTGATTAAGGACTGTCACGGACATGACTTGTGTAATGCTAGTACTTGGATCACCCGCTGTTTTCGGAACATACCCGACACCATGAATGCCTTTTCCGTTAAATCCCGTGCCAGCAATGATGCCTGCCACGTGAGTACCGTGACCCTGAAGGTCAGACGTTGAAGTTACTTCATCCTCAGATATGGCGTCATATCCTTGAACACCCTCGTATTCCCACATGATATCTTTTAAGTCCTCGTGAGAGCTATAAACTCCGGTATCCAAAACCGCTACAACAACTGGTGCCGCGGCCGCAATTTTTGCATCCGTAAGCGATTTGACACCATCCTGCCAATGAATCATTTCAAGGTAGTATTGATCACCGTACCTCGGGTCATTTGTTGCCGTTGGATCATAAATCGGATTTGCAACATATTTATCTGTGTCGACAGTGTCGAAGTAGGGCTTCTCGCCTTTCTCTGAGAGCGTTTTTAGCTCTGCAAAAAGTCTCTGGTTGACGGGCTGTGAAGAAGTTCCAGGAAGATTAACTTTAAGCATATCGCTTAGTTTTTTTCCTCCCTCGACATCGTCATCATCACCCGAAAAGCGACGTGTTAAATTGCCACTCAGCCCTGGAATCAAGCCATCAATTTTCTTTTGAATTTGATCAACCTTGTCTCTCCAAACTTCTCCCAGTCTTAGATTGAATTTTCCAGGGATAGAACCCTTTTCTTTTCCAGTGAGTTTCGCGAGATCTACAGAATCTTTACCGCAAGCGTAAACGACAAAAAAAACACCGACACCAATGGCTATTGAACCTAATAACGAACTAATAAAATGTTGAAGGCTGCCAGATTTCATGAAGCTTCTCCTCGTAACAAGTGAAAGTAAGGTTCAAGTTAATTCATCTAGGCAGCCTTTTCAAGTCTAAATCAGAAAAATGCATTGATATCATTAGCAAAAAGCCAATGCTTTTTATCAAAATGAAAACAATAGCTCTTGCTCTACGTCTTTTTTCGGAACCGCCCGATAGACGGGTGTGTGACCCGCGATACTTTTCGTCATTTTTCTGGTCTCAAACGCAAGATCTTTTAAAGTCGCATCGGGCTTGTTCTCGCGGAGGTTTTTAATAGTTGTTCTAAGGGAATATGTAAAAGCACCACCCCTCTCTTTATCGAGATCTTCGGATGTTTCTGAAGCCTTCGACGACACAATCACGAAAGCTTGTTTAAACAAGTCACTTTTTTCGAAAGAATCCGCGCCTTCAGTGTTTTCTGCATTACCATGAACATCCTCACCAGCATCGCCTAAGCAAAGCGGTTTTAAAATAAGATCTGTGATTGCAGCCTCCTCCTCATCTTTTGTTAAAGGAGCTAAATGTTTCCCACCTCTTGCAGGAATTCCTCCATCTGATAAAAACGACCCGCTAAAGCACGAATCTAAAAAGACGATAAACCTTTTAAGTGGTTTACCTTTCCTGCTTTTTTTGATTTCGTCCAGAATCTCTTTAAAGGAAAATTCCTTGTCTTCAGCAACGAGTCCTCCAGGAGTACCATGCCCGGAAAAGTACCAAAGAAGAGAATCTGCGGTCCTAGCTTTTTCTCCAGTCATTTTAAAAATATCTTCTGCCTTGGCATAATTTTTCACTGTCGCCTTAAAGTGAAAATCGATTTCTGGATCAGCGAATAGCTTTTTGAGTTCTCGAACATCAGTCGGTACGCCGAGCAAGTTGTTTGGCGCACCGAAAATAAGGGCCACATTTTTATCCTTTTCGGCCGTGGCAAGACCCTTAAGAGAAAACTCGTCTCTGGTGTCGCTACAGCTTAGTAGCGACCCAATTATTACGATCATTATTAAAAAACGTCCCATTAGTCGAAAACCTGTGAACTTTAATCTCATACTCATCTCCTTTGATAAAACTGAACAGAAAGTCGCACAACTGGGGGGGAAGATAATCGCGTCAGATCATGTCCGCCATGGGCACGTCGCATCTTTTGTTGTTTAGATGGAAAAATGACGCCGGTTATCCGATCGAGAAGTTTTCCCCGTTGCTTCTGCGATGCTCAACACAGTAGATAAAGACGAGCACGCAGAAAAAACTCAATGAAGTTAAGGAATCTTTTGCCTTGATTTTTTTACATAAAAACTGAAACCGACAATGATTGAGATTATTCGAGGTGCCCGTCCCCTTTAATCAATTCTCATCGAATGCAGCAGCGAAAACCCCAGGAAACGCTAAGGGGATCGCCGCCGCTGGCAGAAGAAGAACAACCTGAACTACCAACAACAGTCGGGCCATAGTAGTCGTCAAATGCAGCAACCCACTCCCAATCCCCCGTCATACCGGCCAGAGATGGAGAGCCACCAACCTGGCAGGCCTTGTACCATTCTTTAAGATCACATAAGAATGCATCCCCCTCGGTGAGTGAAAGATTGTGACATGTTGACATAGCATTATAAAATGTTGCTGCTGACCGCTGACTCGTATCGATGCAGAAATTTCCGCGTTTGCCGGCAGTACCGACCATCGTAAATCCTGATGGACATGAGGGTATACCTCCGCCAGAAGATGCCGTCGTCTGCGTTGTCCCATCCGGGAATTTAAAACCGCCACTCTTCGATTCAACCACGCCGCTAACGGTCAGTGGCGAGCTTGGATTAGTCGTCCCAATGCCGATGCCTCCACTAGTCGTGACGGTCAATGCATTTGTCCAAGAACTGTCGCTTATTTTTCTGTGAGTGAGCTGCCACGGACCCGTAGACGTGAAAGAACCAGTCCACCATTCGTATCCAGATTCCGCCGTCAGAATCGACATTCCACCCAATCTGGACAATGAGCCACTGCTACCCGCGCCGCCGACGTCTAGGGTGTAAACCGGACTCGCCGTGCCAATGCCAACGCTACCAGAAACGATAGCGCCGCCAGATGGAGAGGCCGCTCCGCTATATCCGACAGTAAGGCCTCCATTTGATCCCAGAGATCCATCTGACCAGACATTTTTACTGCCATACGTGCGAACCCAGGTTGCATCAGTCATATACCAACCGCCACCATAATCTTGGCTGTACCAGCCAGTATTACCGGTAGAACGGAAAAAATTTGAAGTGTAAACAGTTCCAAATGACGGATTGGTGTTGTCGTGATTGTGTGACGTTGAAAGTTTACCGTTAAGTTGAGTTTGAATAGCGCTTGTCACGCCGTTAAGGTAGCTGAATTCTGTGTTGTCAATTGCGCCACCACCGATCTTAGCGGCGTCAATACCCGCAGTGATTTTAACTGAAGTCACAGCGCCATCAGCTAAATCAGCTGTAGCAATAGTGCCATCGGCGATTTTTGCCGATGTCACAGCACTACTGGCTATAGTTGCAGCGACTGATCCCGGTCCTGAAGCCGTGACGTCCCCCGTAAGTGCGGTGACATAGTTACCGGAAGCTTGCTTTCCATTAAGTTGCGTTTGTATGGCTGATGTCACGCCGTCAAGATAACCAAATTCCGTGTTGTCAATCGTGCCGCCGCC
>CAILAO010000565.1 GCA_903832105.1 uncultured Pseudomonadota bacterium
CAGATGGTAAAACCTAACTGAAGCCTGATACGATCTGAAATTCTTAAGCATGTCGCACCTCCTATAGTTTTGACACCCGCGTGACAAAACAAGTCTGGTGGAAATGCAAGTAAAAAAGTGATTGCAGGAACAGTTTTCAGCCTTCCGGATTCCTGCCTTTCTGATTTTCCGCCCCCTGAAATCCTGACTTCCTGCATGCTGCGTCCTGAAGGCCGGGACTGGAGCCAATTAAAATGCGTTTACCCAGCCTACTCCCCCACCACTAGCTTCAAAATCCTAAGAATATTTCGCCCATAAATTTTTTCGATGTCAGCGGCAGAATACCCGCGTTTCACAAGTTCTTTCGTGAGATTTGACAGTTGGCTGGCGTTCGAAAGATCCTGAGGAGGTCTGATGCTCCCATCAAAGTCAGAACCGAGGGCTGGGCACTCAATACTGCCAAGTTGTACTATTTTGTCGATGTGGTTTGCAAGGTTTTTGACCGTGGTGGAAGAAGCGCCCGTCACGAGAAATCCCGTGTTGAAATTGACACCGATCACACCACCACGTTCGCAGATTTTTTTGATCAAATCGTCCCTTAGATTTCGAGGGTGATCACAGAGCGTGAAGCTATTGGAGTGGGAGGCAATAATTGGATCCTGACTGATGGTTACGACATCTTCGACCGTTGCGTCGGACGTGTGCGAAATATCGACCAACATGCCTAGCTCATTCATCCGCTTGATAACCTTTTCCCCAAATGGTGATAACCCATTCCAAGGCATTTCCGAGTCTTGAGACGCATCGGCGATGGCGTTATGTGAATTCCACGTCAGGGTCATGTATCGAACCCCGCGGTTATAAAAGTAATCCAGATTGTTCAAGTCTTCATGAATCGCTTCGCCCCCTTCGATGCCCAGAATCGCAGATATCTTCTTTTCCCCGAATCTTTGTTCAATCTCTTTAGCGTTCTTTGAGATTGCCATGGTTGATGGATTGCCCCCAACAACCTTCTGCAACGTATCAATCAGCGCGTTAGCCCTTTTAAACCCGGTAGGTCTGTACTCTGGGGCTACCCAGGCGACGTAGACTTGGGCCCCGTAGCGTCCCTTCTGCAGATTGACAAGCCCTGCTTCTAGCTTTGAGCTGCTGATAGACGCTGGGTTACTTGAGGCAAGATAAAGTACCGTGTCGGCATGAAGATCAATGATTGGAATGGCTGCCGCGATTTCCTCGTGAGACGGGCCTGTAAGCCCCTCCTCAATTCCTTTCAAACCGCCTCGCTCACTCGAAAAGTCACCGCAACCACAGAATGTTATCGCAAAAATAAATAAACCTAATGATTTTAATAGCATAAAGCCTCCCAGTCATGTTAAAGGAACATTATTTTGATTGTCCTGCCTTTCCAAAACGATAGCAAGACAAAAGTAATGAAGAAAACGACCAGATTCCATTTGATCCACCTCGAAAAAATCGACTATAGTCCTACCTTGCTTCAACAATTTGCTGTTTACGTTTTTGTTGCACCCAAAATATTTTCGGAGGATCGTTATGCACAATACCAATCTTGCCAAGATGCGAAAAGCCCACAAAGTCTTGGCCGAATTCAGGTATGATCCGGTTGATCTTGATAAGGGATACTCGAACAGGACACTTCGGATCGACATTTCAAAAAACACCATTGAACAAAGGCCGGTAACCCAAGAGATGAAAGATCTCTGGATCGGCGGCAAAGGTTTTGATTTGTGGCTTATGCTGCAAGAGATTTCAAAGGACACGAAGTGGGATAGCCCCGAAAATCCCATCTGCATGTCTTCAGGTCCTCTTGGTGGTACCGCTTCGTTTCCAGGTTCCGGTAAGACCCTTGTCACATCCATTTCTCCGACGACCCATTCGATCATGGACTGCAACGTTGGCGGGTACTTTGGACCATATATGAAATTTGCTGGCTTTGACGCACTTTGCCTCATTGGAAAAGCCGAACAAGATGTCATTATTTATATCAACGCCCCGGAGCGAAAAATAACCATCGAAGAAGCTCCACTCGAAAGCATTGATTCGCATCTTGCTGCTGAAGAATTCACAGAAATGTATGCGAATGACGAACTCGACAGGCGTAATATTTCAGTCGTATCCTCCGGTCGGGCGGCAGAGCATACGCGTCTTGGACTGCTGAACTTTTCATTTTACGACTGGCGACGCAAGGTTCCACGCCTCAAGCAAGCGGGCCGCGGCGGTGTCGGCACCGTCTTCCGTAACAAAAAAGTGAAAGCCCTAGTCATTAAATCCGAACCTCATGTCGCTAACTGGGAGATCGCCGAGAGCAAGGTCGCGGAAAAAGGCACCCCAAGCCCAAGCACTTCGCACATCACAAAAGAAGATGTGAAAGCTATCGCGAAAAAGTGGAATAACAATCCAGATTACGTTACCGAAATGATGCTCGACATCCAGGAAAAAGATGGGTTTATTTCAAAAGCGGCAGTTGAATATTTATCTGTTGAGACGGGAACCGCTAGGTCGCAACTTTTTCATATCGCAACTTCGTATCATTCATTCACGCTCGCACCGAAGCAAAAAGACAAAAAATCTTCAGAGCCTTCTCACATCATCCAGGGAAGTGACATTAAGATTCTTGATTCTGAAGACCCCGTTGTTCTTAGACACATAGTCGCGGCGAAGGCGTCCAAAATCGACAAAATCGAAGACGCCCTGGCAGGGGGCGTTTACAAAACTTTCGAAAAACTCGTCAAAGCTCGTGATAAAAACAGTGCGCGCGAGAAAGTCATCGACGAAATCACAGAGTCTGGTCTTCGTGGCCGCGGAGGTGAGGGAAAACAAGTTGCGCTTCGCTGGCAGCGATGCCGCGAAGGGGCTGACGCAAGAAAGGTTCCCCTTTACATCGGCTGTAACGCGGACGAAGGTGATCCCGCATCATTCAAAGATCGCATGCTGCTTGAGTCGGATCCACACACCGTGATCGAAGGCATGCTCATAGCTGCCTACGCAACCGGGGCCACTGAAGGCTTTATTTATGTCAGAAAAGACTACGTAAAAGCCGTTGCCAAACTCGAAAAAGCCCTAAAGGATGCCGAAAAGAAAGGCTTTCTCGGAGAAGACATTCTTGGGACGAATTTCAGCTTTAATATCAAGCTTCGTCTCGGTGCCGGTGCCTATGTCGCAGGTGGTTTCTCGGCGATGATGGCGGCTCTGTCCGGGCAAGCAGCGGAACCAACCGCCCACTTCCAGTGCGAATGTCAGGTCGGCTACAAGGGGCACCCGACGGTGCTTCATAACGTCGAAACTTGGGCGAACATTCCAATCATCATGGAAAAGGGCGGTAAGTGGTTTTCAGCTATTAAAGCCAAAATCCCAGGCAAAGCATCATCCAAAGTCACAGCCACAAAGTCACCTGGAACCAAAGTATTTTCTCTCACAGGTCACATCAGAAATTCAGGTGTTGCAGAAGTTCCAATGGGAACCACTCTTCGCGAGATTATTGAGGGGTGTGGCGGGGGAATCCCAAAAGGGAAGAAAATCAAGGCGATTCAGATCGGAGGGCCGTCGGGAGGCTTCCTCCCGGAAGATCGACTTGATATGAAAGTTGACTTCGATTCGCTTAAAGAAGCCGGGGTTATGATGGGCTCCGCCAGCATCATCGTCATGGATGAAGAGACGTCCATCGTTGATGCCGTTCGCCATAACATTAAGTTCTGCCTTGAGGAATCGTGTGGCAAGTGCACACCTTGTCGCGAAG
>CAILAO010000566.1 GCA_903832105.1 uncultured Pseudomonadota bacterium
AAAATACTTTCTATTAAAAATAGAAAAACCTAGACTCAGGCCCTCTATCGGTATTAAATTGCTGAAACTTAACAGAATGTTGAGAAAACTAGGTCGAAAAAATGCAAGACTCCAAAATGATTAGAAATTTTTGTATCATAGCGCACATTGACCATGGCAAATCGACCTTGGCGGATCGCTTCATTGAAGTCACTGGTTCTCTTTCGAGCCGCGAAATGAGAGATCAGGTATTGGACAGCATGGACATCGAACGCGAGCGTGGGATCACGATCAAGGCCCAGACAGCTTCGATGATTTATAACTCTGATGATGGGCAGGATTATTTATTCAACCTCATCGATACTCCTGGGCATGTCGATTTTTGCTACGAGGTCTCGCGGAGTCTTGCTGCTTGTGAAGGGGCCTTGGTCGTCGTTGACGCTGTGCAAGGTGTGGAAGCGCAGACAGTCGCTAACGTGCAGCTAGCAATGAAAATGAACCTCACCCTTATTCCGGTTATCAATAAAATTGATCTCCCCACGGCAGAGCCAGATCGCGTTAAAACAGAAATTGAAGATGAACTCGCGATAGACGCCTCGGAAGCCATTCTTGTGAGTGCTAAGACGGGACAAGGTCTTAAGGAGCTGCTTGAAGCGGTCGTCACGCGCATACCGCCACCCGCCGATCGAGGGAACGAACCTCTCAGGGCGCTCATTTTTGATAGCTGGTTTGATTCTTATCTTGGGGCTGTTTCCCTCGTACGCATTATTTCGGGTGGAATTAAGCGGCATCAAAAAATGCAAATGATGTCGTCGGGAAAAACATTTGAGACCCTCAAAATTGGTAGGCTAACTCCTAAGCTTGTCGATTGTGAGGGACTTTATGTTGGAGAAGTCGGCATTCTCTCAGGATCGATAAAGACAGTCTCGGACACGCGCGTCGGCGACACAATCACGCTCGCGGAAAACCCAGCCCCATCGGCCTTACAAGGTTTCGAAAAGGCTAATCAGATGGTGTTCGGCGGGATTTACCCTTTGGATACCAACGACTTTCCGGCGCTTAAAGAGGCCCTCGAAAAGTTACAGCTTAACGACTCCAGTCTGACGTTTGAGACCGAGGCTTCAACGGCCCTCGGATTCGGTTTTCGCGCGGGATTTCTCGGACTTCTTCACATGGAAATCGTCCAGGAAAGACTTGAACGCGAATATAATCTCGATCTTATATTCTCGGCTCCAAGTGTCGTCTATAAGCTCATTTTGACCGATGGAACTCAACTTGAGTTGGATAATCCTGCCAGATTTCCTGATCCGATGAAGATCGAAACGATTCTTGAACCTTATGTGTTAATGGCAGTTCATACGCCCGAAGAGTACATTGGGTCACTTCTTAAGCTTCTTCAAGATAGACGCGGCATCCAGAGGAGTCTAGATTATATTTCCACTAAACGCGTGCGGCTTCTTTATGAAATACCGCTTAACGAAATGATCTTTGACTTTTATGATCGTCTGAAAAGCATTTCGCGTGGATATGCTTCCATGGATTATGAGCTGATCGACTATCGTCCTGGAACTCTCGTGAAGCTTGATATTCTCGTTAATAGCGAACCTGTCGATGCGCTTTCTATTATTATCCATCGCGAGTACGCGGAGGCAAAAGGGCGCAACATTTGCAAAAAATTAAAAGATATCTTGCCTCGTCAGATGTTTCGCGTTGCCCTCCAGGCTGCGATCGGAAGCAAGATCATCGCCCGTGAGACCCTGTCGGCTTTTAGAAAAGACGTGACCGCAAAATGTTATGGTGGCGATATTACGCGCAAGAAGAAACTCCTCGAAAAGCAAAAAGAAGGAAAGAAAAGGATGCGCCAGGTTGGTAACGTCGACATCCCTCAGAATGCCTTTATTGCGATTTTCAAGATTGACGAGTAGAAAGTCACGGCGCGTCTCATGTCAAACAGAATTTCCAAATCAAACACAATTTTTAAGTATGGACCGCTATTAATCGTATTGTGCATGTTTCTGCGTGCGACAGACGTTGTTTTTCGTTCGTCAACTCTTTCAAAAATAGACCCCCTTGAACTCATCACGTTAGAGCATCTGATTGCATGCATCGTTCTCCTTCGCTGGATACCTAGTTTTAGGCGCATCCTGACGTTTTCGGCTTTTGAAATATTTTGTGTTTTATTTATCTCGTGCGGATCCTCGGTCGGTGGAATTCTGTTTTTCACATCGGCCTTTCAGTATATTAATCCTTCGGTCGTGATCTTGCTTCAAAAGCTTCAGCCCATCGTGACCATCTTTCTCTCGTATATGATCTTGAAGGAAAGATTTCCCGCGAAGTTTTGGTTCTGGGCTGCCATAGGCGTCGGTGCTGGTTATGTTCTCGGGTTTGGACTTTCTCTTCCTGAGGTCTCATTTGCTTCACAGAATTTTAGGGGAGTCATTTTCGCGCTGATCGCTATGACGCTCTGGGGTAGCGGGACAGTCTTCGGTAAAAAGCTTGTCGCAAAGCTAGATCCTGGGACTGTCACGCGATATCGTTATTTTTTGGGACTCTTCTTCGCACTCGTCTTGCTATTTTCACTACGCTCCGTTGGATCTCTAGGCATATTGACGCATCCAGAGGCTTTAACGAATATTGTCTATATGGCGCTTGTCCCAGGTTTTCTCGCGCTTGCGCTCTATTACAAAGGACTTCAAAAGACGAGCGCTTCGATAGCATCGATCCTGGAACTCGCTTTCCCTCTCTTTGCGGTCCTGTTTACGTGGCTTTTCCTCAAGAAGCCTCTTTCTTCACATCAACTGCTTGCCGGGGCTGTTCTCTTACTTTCTGTCGTGATGATCTCGCGCATAGGGATGATACCCCGCGCTTCTTCACCTTAAGTCCGCGGATAGAAACATGGCAAACGCACTTTAATCGGCTTCTTGCCATCGTCATGATAAAAGCTTGCGCCCCCTAGCGCACCCATAACTTTAGCCATGTTGCATTGGTTGCCGGCCATACACTATCGCAACGGTAATTGGTAACGCCAAAGCGAGGTGCGGGCGAACAAGTCGTGGCACTACCCGGTGACGCCAAGACCAGCGTATAATTGTGAGCCCATCCAGCCGGCGTAGGATAAGCGCCCCAAGGCCCAGTATTGATGTCCGAAAAAGTGCAGTTAACACAGGCAACGGAAAGGTTTACATCCGTGCATGCATTGCCAATGGTGCTGGAGGTATTGGAGGTAAAGGTTAGGGGAGCGCTGGAAAAAAACACTGTGACGCCAGCACTTTTGGTATAGCGCCCCAAATTTCCTTTGACAGAATTGATGACACTATCAGGCAAACGAAACGATTGCGTGACATCCCCTGAATTTGCCACATTAACACCGGTGGTTGCTGTAGACCATGAAGATGACGGAGCGGCTCCCCCCATCGCCTCCGCAACCAATGTCCAACCGCCGCCATCGGTAGTCATGTCGCAATATACTGTGTAATTTGTCGCGCTAACGGTTATTCGATATACACCATCCTGGCCTGTCCCGGAAGATGTTGACCATGCCCCATTGAAAGGATTTTTCGGAGAATTGGCCCTGATATTACTGCAAGAGGTTGAAGTGGCGCCTGTTAAAACCCAGGGGTTGACG
>CAILAO010000567.1 GCA_903832105.1 uncultured Pseudomonadota bacterium
AGATCAAAAAGTCCCTTAAGAAGATATCTTCAATAGGAAAACGAAAGAAATAGTGATTGCTTCCGGGTGGATATCTATCCACCCACTCCCCCTATTTTACGATCTTTTACATAGCATTTCGTTTAAAAAACTAATAGAATCATGACAATAGAAGTGTTTAACAAACAAGTAGGCTGGTCATGGTTCGAATTTTATTTTCATTTAGCTTAGTTTTTTTGTCTGGGCTTCTTTGCGCGGGATTTGAAAAACCCTCTAAAGATAGTTCCTCCTCAAAATCCGCACAAACCACAGAAGAACTGACTCTACCCCAAGAGGAAGAAGCAAAGCCAAGGCCTATCACAAGTGAAATGAAAAAAAAGCAATGCGACCTATTCGAAGGAAAAATCATTAGTTTTTATGACAACGTTTTTAAAGTTGAGCACTGCAAGCGGCGACCGATCCTTCTTTCGCGGACCGTTTCTGATTATCTGCAGAAGGGGATTAAAGTTCACAATGTCGAGAGTATCACTTTAGCGGCGCTTCCTGAGGGTCAGCCTGTTGATGTTATTCCGGCTGATGATCCTGGTCGCAATTGCAAGCAGTTGGATGGAAAGTATGTCACTTATTCGTATGTGGACGTCTATTTCATAGAGAGCTGCAAAAGGCGGCTTTTTAAAGATTGGGATAGTTACTTAAGGCATCGTAAGAAAAAAAATGACGAACTTGGTGAAATCTTGGCGTTGACCTGGCAAGAATTCAATAATCTACACCAGGGTCAGGATATGCCGTCGTTCATAGATGAAGAGTTTCGAAAATTGCTTCAAAAGGCGGCTGATGCAGATGTTATACCGATTGATGAGGCTTGCCGCGGAGTTGAAGGTCATTACGCCTCGTATTACTCAAAAATATATAAAATTGAAAAATGCCGCAAACGGGAAATTGACGATAGAACGCTATTTGCGAGAAAGACCGCTGACAAAAGCTTTGTAATAGTCGAACTTACCTCGGAACAGTGGCTTTCCTTACCCGATGGGAAGCCGATAGTAGATAAAAGTCTCAAAAGAGAACCACCAAAATGAATTTTAAAAAGTCAGGCTAGATTGGGGTTGGACTATGCCATTAAGTCAGCTTGAGTCGTGGACGGCAACTGGGGATACGAAAAAAAACTGTGAACTGCAGCTGTGGGACCTGGCATCGGCAAAACCATTTCAATATTTGACAGTTTTTAACCGATGCGTCGAACCGAAGTTGCTGGACTTCAGAGGGCGCCGTTTTAACGGAATCGTCTTAAGGGTTCATGGAGGAATCTTCGGGAAAATTGGCCTGGTTCAATATGTGGGTGGGCTTCGCGATCTTTTAGTAGGATCACTTTTTTCTCAACAAATGACCTTTCAAAAGCGATTTCTTGCTCAAGACAATGACCGAGGAGAAAGCGGTATTAATTACTGGCCCGTTCTCGGCATTGAGGCTATGCCCATGAAGATCTACGTGAGTTCCTCGACAACAACGCCTTCGAAAAATTCTCTCAAAGTCGATTACAACGTCCCTTTTAATATGCGGATATTGCAAAGACCGATTATCGACGAAATTGTCGAGATTCCGAATTCGCGGATTTATTTAGGACGTATGTTTTTTCGTTTAAGTACATGGCATATTCCGTTTCTTTGGTTTGCACTTGAACGTCTTGATTCAACCTGTTGATATCTGTGTAGATTTTTAAGTTCCCGTTTGGTTAAAGAAGACGCAATTTCCTTGACAAAGCATTAATAAAATTAAAGACTTATTTAAGGACCGATGCTATAATTTTTTGTAATTGAATGTTGGCGTATGCTTTTTAACCGGGATTTTTTGACGAGGTGAGTTTCCGTGCTATATGTCGAGATTTTCCCAATCCAAGACACTCTTGTTTTACGTGCGCGAGGTTCGGAGCTGCTAATTATGGCTCCTCATGTGAAAGAGCTAAAGGAGCGAAAAACCCCGCAGGAATTTAGCAACTACTTCATGACCAAAGCGCTGATTAATAGACCTGCTCGTAAGCTTTTTGAGGCCTGGCTAAGAAAAGATCGTTCACTTTGGCCAAGAATCTATAAGACAATTCAGGAGGAGATGACGCTCTCTTCTAACGAAGGTTCTGGGGAAATTCAAGAACAAGCGGCACCAGTTCCCGCCGAAAAATCATCAGAGAAGTCGCCAGAAAAGTCAGTAGAAAAGCCCAAGGCTGAGCCCTCCAAACCACCAAAGAAGGAAGAGGTGCAGCTGACACCTCCCGTTCATCATGAAGCTAAAATGGACGTTCAACCAAAAGTGGGGACGGAGTCTTCCAAGGGAAAACATGCTCCCGTGACTAAGCAGGAAACCCCTTCAAAACAAGAAAAACCGAAGGAAAAAGTTTCTCCTGTAAAGGCGAAAGAGCCTGAGAAGAAGCCTGCAAAATCAGAATCTAAGAAAGAAGAAAAGCCCTCTGCAAAGGGTGCTAAAACGGTTAAAAAGCCGGAATCAAAGCCATCGGCAAAAGAAGAAAAATCCAAAACGGCCTCCAAGTCAAAAAGTAAAGGAAAGGGCTAGCTTTTGATTCGGAAATATTTGGTTTGCGGGAAAAACGTCTATCTTTCATCTCAAAAACCTGAAGGCTATGGCGGAACATGTGTCGATGTTTTTATGCCGCTTGAAATATTTTGGGAAGTGCGGGATTTGTTAAAACAAGCTGATTTTTTGGTTTCCTCAGATGGTGACACCGCGGCGATTAACCAGATTTATCAGACGGTTTTCCAAAAAGTGGCTGCCTATGCAACAACCGATAAAGACAGAACCTGGCTCTACTCCAGGATTAACAGCGGCTAAGCGACCCGCGATCTTTCTTGATCGAGATGGCGTCCTCAATGTCGACAAAGGTTATGCCTTTTCTGTTTCTGATTTATTGATCCCTGCAGATGTCCCTAGCACGCTCGCCGCTCTAAAAAAACTGGGATTTCTCCTCGTTGTCATTTCAAATCAATCGGGTATTGCGAGGGGGTACTATACATTTTCAGATGTTCATGTTTTTCATGATGCCCTGCAGATGGAATTAAACAGAATTGCCGCCGTCAAGGTTGATACATTTTTCATATGTCCACATCATCCTGATGGGATTATAGAAGAACTTAGGCAAACCTGTCAGTGCCGTAAACCTGGAACAAAAATGATTTTTGATGCCGTGAGGGACTTTAATATCGATCTGGAAAAAAGCTATTTAGTGGGTGACAAGCCAACGGACATCGAGTGCGCAATTAGAGCGGGTATTCCTGGAATTCAGATCGTCGCAGAGGCAAAATATGGTAGACACCCAAATGCCACGGCATATATCAACACATTCTCAGAAATCTTATCAGTTATAAGTATAAAAAGTTCAGCCAATTAAGCCAGCGCGCATCACCTAATAGAAAAAGTACGGTTGTTCCGTTACACACCGCGTGAAAGAAAATAATCGGCCCCAGACGTTTTCCGGAAAAAACGTACAGCGTTTCAGCAACGAGTCCTAATAGTAAAGGACCAAGGGGAAGGCTGATCTTCAAACCTAGCATATTCAGGAGAGTAGGATGGCTGTGGACAAGACTAAAAAGAAGAGCTGAAAAATAGGAACCCCAAATCTTCCCACCAATTTTTCTGAGCAAATTTCCGACGCCAACTCTAAATACAAGTTCTTCAATTAAAGGGATCCAAAGGATGAAAAGAGCGTAAGTTGACCAGTGGCTTGTTGAAATGTTCTCGGAAGGACGTAATTCAGAGTCGACAAAAAAATGGCTAAGAAGAATTAGAAAGCCAGTGCCCAATAGAATGATGACACCAGGGATGTAAAACATCCAAGATGGTACATCGTGTCTCGAATGATCCTCTCCTGCTTTTGGCATAAAACGAATCAAGTTTTTTCCGAGAATGATTATAATTCCGACCGAAAGGATGGAATTGACGATGGCAGCTGCGATCCAGGCTTCAGAAGTATATGGTTTAAGAAGCGAGTACGTTTCTGAAAGGAGAATGGCTAATGAAACACTACTGGCAATGAGCCATGAAAGAGCTTTGGGAGAAATGTTAATAAGATCAATCCTCATGAAAAGTGAACTTTCCACCTCCTTGGGGGGTTATTCCAAGGACAATGCAACATATTGAATCCAAAGAAGTAATCGCAAAAGAGACGCGATGCTGTTTTGTATAACTTAACATTATACTGTTGATAAAACATCATATAAAACCGCTTTTTCCAACGAAAAACTGACGCTTCATGAGAAGCTTGAAACAGGAGCGTTAGCTTTTAACGAAAACATTTTTAGTCCTACTTGAACTTCATTATAAGTGAGATTAAAGTCGTGTGGCACAGCTGTAAATTGAAGAGGTGTTGTTATGACGTACTACATTCGACTTGTAAAGTTGGTCATACTTTTTATCGGTGCATTGGTCGCGTTAACTTCAGCGGTTGCGGAACCAATTACAACGGCTCAGAAGGAACCAAAAGAAAGCCTTCAAATATCAAACAAAACGGCGATCGGAAAAAACGGCATTATTGCGGCAGCTCATCCTGCCGCTTCAGAAGCTGGTCTTGAGATGTTGAAAAAGGGCGGGAATGCTGTTGATGCCGCTCTTGCGTCGTCGTTTGCCATTGCTGTCCTGAGACCCCAGTCTACAGGTCTCGGTGGCGGTGGATTTATGATGCTGTACTTGGTCCCGAAAGGGAAAGTAAAAAAAGGCAAAGAATTGGAAATAGAAGCTTGGGATTTTAGAGAGAGAGCCCCACTCAAAGCCTCACGCGACATGTTTATCGATCAAAATGGAAAACCTAAAGAATTCATGTATAACTCAAAAGCGATTCCAAACGCTTCGCTCAATGGGCATCTTGCCTCTGGGATCCCGGGTCTTGTGGCTGGGTTGATTAAAGTTCATAAACTCCACGGGAAGCTTTCCTTAGAACAAATTTTGAAGCCTGCGATTAAACTTTCTGAAAAAGGTTTCACAGTTTATCCACAACTAGAGGCCGCAATTCAAGAGAGACGAGAGGTGATGGAACACTTCAAGGCGACGAGGGAAATATTTGCTCCGAAAGGAAGATGGCTTGAGGCGGGGGACATTCTAATTCAAAAAGATCTCGCTTGGACCTTACGACAAATTGCAAAACGGGGTGTGGACGGATTTTACAAGGGACCCGTTGCCGATCGAATCGTTGCAGAGATGGCTCGAGGGGGAGGTCTTATTTCGTACGAAGATCTTAAAAGTTACGAAGTTAAAAAAAGATCGCCTATTGAAGGAACCTATCGAGGATATAAAGTCGTTGCAATGCCGCCCCCATCTTCGGGCGGTGTTCATATTATCCAGATGCTCAACATGATGGAAGGTGATGACCTTGGCAGGTTTGGGCAAGGGACAGCGCAAGAAATACACTTTGAGGCTGAAGTCATGCGGAGGGCATTTGCTGATCGAGCCGAATATTTGGGAGATCCAGATTTTGCGAGAATTCCGGGTTTTAAAAATGACGAAGGTTTAGTATCAAAAACTTATGCAAAAAAGTTGAGAGAAACGATTCAGCTTGATCGCGCATCGTCCTCAAATGAGGTCAAAGCAGGAACCCCGCCAGGGTGGACTTTGAACGAACCGCCATCGACAACGCATATCGCAGTTGCTGACAAATGGGGTAATGTCGTGAGCACCACGCAGACGATTAATTTTACCTTTGGCTCCTGCGTCGTGGCCGAAGGAACCGGTATCGTTTTAAATGATGAAATGGATGATTTTTCGATTAGCCCTGGCGTCCCCAATGCATTTGGGCTCTCAGGAACCAAGGCAAATGAGATTGCCGCCAAGAAGACCATGCTTTCTTCGATGTCTCCAACGTTGGTTTTTTTACCTGACGGAGATTTCTTAATGGCTCTTGGATCTCCTGGGGGGCCTCGCATTATTACTGCAGTTTTGCAAACAACGATCAATGTCATTGATCACAAAATGAGCCTTGCCGCTGCTATTTTTGCGCCACGGATTCACCATCAATGGTATCCAGATGAAATTAGGGTTGAGAAAGATAATCTTCCGAAGGAGGTTTTAGAAAAACTTCAGTCGATGGGGCATACGATAGCTATAAAAGAAGGCGGCATTGGTGACGTGCAGGCTGTCATGAGACGCGAAGGGGAACATGATTGGGTGGGGGTTTCTGATACAAGATCCGATGGAATTCCAATGGGTTACTAGTGTACTCAATTGGCTTGAAAGCTTTGTCAATCTTAGGTTTCATCTTAATCTTCGACTTATAACTTTGACGTGATCTCTTTCTAAAAACTTTAGCTTTGACT
>CAILAO010000568.1 GCA_903832105.1 uncultured Pseudomonadota bacterium
TACGCCAATTGAGTACACGCGCTAGTTTAAAATTTTATTTCAATCCCACTCTTCAACAAAATCGACCAACTTAAAATGAGTCAGTTGCTTCGATTCGATCATGCGAATTTCTCCGTCAACGTCTGAATCGTTATCGCGTGCAATGAGGTACTGACCATCCTTCCCGTTGGGATGATAGTTGAGTACAATCCACATTTCTTTTTTTTCTTCATCAAAAACTCGGAATGGAATCATTAAAAGTTCCCTTTCAATACCGGTTCAAACAAGAAGTCGTATATAATATTAAAATCGCATTTTTAGCAACTACGGTTTTAATAAGAGCATCGACGCACGCTTCAACTCTGGATAACGCACACCTTCGTGATCGTTGATGGAAAAGGCCTTCCTTAAAATTGGCGGGTTGCATCAACCATGCTTTTAACGCATTTTTCGGATAAAAAAGTCGCCGCGAAAGTCAATAGAGAAAATAGACACCGATGGTAAACGATCTGCCCTATAGAATTATTGGCATTTTAGCGGAGATATTCTTTTGTGAAATAGCGCTTAGATCTGAGGCCCAGTTTTCCAGCGCAAAGCATATTTTTAATGCGGCGCCCAATACTTGCTTGAAGGGAAACGACCTGCCTCTTGGGGACACGAGTTTTATTGTGGTGTTCAAAGGCTGAGATGAATTCTTGTCTCTTTCGATCGGACATATTTTTTAGCATGAGTTGTTTAATAGGATCGTTGGACAATTTCCACGCACTTAACCATTCGTTTTCCGGAATTTCGCGCAAAATAATCTGAATACTTCGGTCGTCAAGCCTCACGATATCATTAAAAATGAACTCAAATTCGTCTACGAGACGGACCAAGAGAGGAGACTTTTCTTGAATCTTTGCTAAAAGCTTTCTACGAAAGTTCGGATCAAGTTCTCGCATGACTGCGACGAAAAATGCGTATCCATTAAACTGTTTCACTTTTGACATCGGCAATATCCTCTTCTTAGTGCCACCATCGGTGTTTGTGGCCGAAAATTTTAGGGTGAGCGTTTAAAGAAAGATGAAAAGAATCTTGGTTTTGGAAAGAAAATCTAGATGTTATGCGAATTGGCAAGAAGCGGTGGAAGGCGCGATCAGTGCAAGGGTGGCCCTCTCCTTAAAGGTGAAGTTCAAAGGACCTTCCGCAAAAGAAAGGTGAGGAAGCAGAGCTGAACGTCCCTTGGGGAGCAAGGTCACTTTTTTGCCAGCGCGTGAAAGTGTGCATGTACCTTCAAGCGAAAGAAGAACGCCATAACCGTTTTCAATCGATAAAGATAGATGATGACTTTCTTTCGGGCTGTCTGCTGTCAAGTAGTGGAGCTGATAATAGTGATTGGCTGGAAACGATTTGATGGAAAGTTTTGGAGAAAACTCCCTTTTAGAGGGAGCAAGTCGGCACTGTCTCACAAAGGCTTCGCCGAAGTTTCTTCGATCAGACAAAGAACGACTTTTTTCTTGAGCATGTAAAAGCCGAAGGCTGGCTTCGATATGGATCTCTCTTGGTTTTCCATGCTGCGTATCAAGATGACCTGCGGCATCGTACTTACGTCCCCAATCCCAGAGGCGATAGGTTTTTCCGCTTTTTCCCGCCAAAATCCTCTGGGGTTCTAAAAGTGTTATGCCCGCACCAATAGCGTGTGGAACACCAGGGGCAAGATCATAGTATTCGCCGGGTTGAACAGGGACAAAGTTGAAAAACCGGCTTATGTCTTCACCTGAGATAAGGGCGCGCTCCAGGTCTTTTAAATTGAAAGCATGAGAAAAGCCCAAAAAGATGCCAGCTCCCCGCTCGGCAGCAAGAATCAACCATGATTCGGGTTTGCCACACTCTCCTGGTTTTAATTGGGAATCATGGTCATCCGGATGTAGCTGAAACGACAGGGGCATTGCTGCATTAAGAATCTTGACAAGAATTTCGCAGGTCGGACTTTTAGTCGAAGCCGCGAGTGTCGGAGACAAAATTTCTTTTGGAAATAATGAGACTAGATGTGGGAGATCAACACTATTTCCATAGGATTTGCATAGGCGCGACGGAAACTTCGGGTCGCAGGAAAATTCCCAAGATTCGCCGATGGCAAGCGTAGATGTCAAAGAAGCCGAAGAATTTGCAAGAAGCGCATCCTTAAAATGAGATGCTATGTAGCTTCCAGCCCAAGGAGTCTGCGTGAGCGGGGTAAAATTATCCCACGCGAGAAGAATGGGCGAGGTTAATAGGCCAAGAATTTCA
>CAILAO010000569.1 GCA_903832105.1 uncultured Pseudomonadota bacterium
CAGACTTCGTAAGTCTGGCAAAACTGGAAAGGTGGCGCTAGTGGCTTGCATTCGGAAGCTGATCGTAATTCTGAACGCTATGCTGAAAAAGAAACAGCCATTTTGTGAACTTTATGCTTGACCGGCAAAACAGTCGCTAGGGCTTTCCAAAGCAATAAACAATTCCAAGGACAGACCATTTTATATGATAGGTGGACACGGACCATCGCCGGAACCTGAATATTTTTTGAATAAGACTTTAGCCGACGCAATAATCATGGGTGAAGGAGAAGCTACTGTTGTTGAGCTTGTAAAGGCTGTTGCCGGGAAAAACTCTCTCAGTGGCCTGCAAGGAGTGGCGTTTCGTGAAGGGGACAAGGTAACAATTAATGAAAGAAGACCGCTCGTTCAGGATGTCGATTCTATCCCTTGGCCAGCATACGAGTTATTCCCAATTGATTATTACCGCTTAATGAGAGACCCTCATGCATTGAACTCAGATTTTGTGTTGCCACTACTTTCAGGGCGAGGATGTCTCTTCAAATGTAATTTTTGTTATCGAATGGATGAGGGTTTCAGACCTCGATCTCCCAATGCGATAATCGAAGAAATAAAATTCCTTCAGGATACGTATCGCATAACCTACGTTGAGTTCGGGGATGAACTGTTCATGTCGTCAACAAAGCGAACATCAGAACTGTGTAACGCATTTCTAGAAGCTGATCTTAAATTCAGATGGTTTTGCAATGGCCGATTGAATTTTGCCAAACCAGACGTTTTACGCTTGATGAAAAGATCGGGTTGTGTGTTTATAAATTATGGCATCGAAGCCATGGATGATCAAATCCTCAAAAACATGAACAAGTCTTTGAATACCGGAATCGTGAGAGAGGGAATCGAGGCTACGATAAATGCGGGCATAAGCCCTGGATTCAACATTATCTTTGGAAATATCGGAGAAAGCAGAGAAACCCTGGAAAAGGGGGTGGAATTTCTGCTGAAATACGATGATGGGGCCCAGATGCGAACTATTCGAGGAGCGCTTACTGCAATTACTGAATATGCCTGATAATGATTTCAAAGAGTTGTCTCAACCTGTCTCGAAGTACGTTATGAATTACGATGAAAGCATGCCTACTCACGTTTTTCTAAAAAAGCTCATTGCAGATGCCCTGAATACATAGTTTAATGCCATATTAAAACATGTGTGTTTATCACACGTAGCATGTATTCAAAGTGTCAAAACTAAACGAGTCGCAATTCAGAACAGGGTGTGATGTTTGTGTTCGATAAGAAATTTAGTTAGAAAGAGATTTTCATGAAAGTTCTTTTAGTCATTTACGACAATGATTCCCACATTTCCGAATTTCCCCTTGGGCTTGCATATGTCGCCTCCGCGATTCGGAAATTAGGTCATGAATTACACATATATAATCAAGATGTTTATCACTGGCCAGAATCCCACCTTAAGGATTATCTGGACAGAGAAGCCTTTGACATAGTTGGGGTTTCAGTCATAGGG
>CAILAO010000570.1 GCA_903832105.1 uncultured Pseudomonadota bacterium
TGATCTTGACGAGATCAGAGAATCCGGCATTATCGAGGCCTACCGCAGGCGGCATAACGACTCGAAACATAACTTTAGCGTCGAGGGTCAAACCATGTCCTGGATACCTTCGCAAAAGCTCAAAACGTATTTGGCAGGCGTTAAAACCATTTCTTTTTTGGACGAGCATGTGAAAGACTTTATAAAATACGGCTTTGATAAAATCAAGGCTACGGTATCCATCAAGGGAACCCTTACCTTTCAAAAAAAAACCTACGTCGTTGTCGACGGCGCAGACAAATTCAGCCGACACCAAAGTACAAAAGTGTATGTCTCGGCGGTGAACGGCAAACTGCTCATCTTCGAATTTAAAGAAGATGGGATTCTTCTTGGCGAGGCCCTCTGTCAGGAGCCATTCGAAAAACCGAACAAAACTTCCCTTACCGGAGTGAAAGAAAATGAAGTGGAACGCATCATCGGATTTCTTGCTGAGAACACCATGGTGGTCGACAGGGCCGCGCTCATCGAATGTCATCGAAAAGGACTCACGCTTCCCATGGCCAAAGCTATTTATGAATGTAACAGAGAAAGATATGACGGTTACCGACTCAAATTAAGGCAGTCGCCGGAAATAACAGGTAAAGCCCTTTTCAATGCGTTCATACTCGACTGCAGCAAACACCAACGCAACATCAGATATGGAGAAAAATGAAAAGAAAAGAGAGCTTCATCAATGACAAACGCCGCGTGTCCTATCTTGCCTCTGTTTATAACCGGATTACCCGAGGCAAAAGCGTACTGATCGAAGGCGGCTACGGCGCCGGAAAAACCCGCTTTTTGCATTTGATCCAACCCAAGAAATTACAAAGTGTATGGGTGGAATCATTGTTCAACGTACATGAGACATTGGCCTCCATTCTTCATGAATTGAATTACGAAACCAACGCCAACTACAAGCGAACGCCAAGTTACCTGAAAACGATTTGCGGACTGTCCGACTTTTTTATCATTATCGACGAGGCCAATGATCTGGATCACAGGCTCTGGCCGTTTTTGAAACGAATTATTGACGCACAAGTACCCATCGTCCTTGCCGGACTTCCCAAGGTCAGAACCTTTCTCACCAGCGAACATCCCGACATCCTCAGTCGCTTGAAAACCCTGGTATTGTATCCGATCGAAGTGGAAGAATTTATCCTGGAATACAAGGATTTTGAATCCGAAGCGATTGAACAAATCTACGCCACCGCCAAAGGAGATATGCGCAAGTTCGATGAAATCTGCACGGATTGTCGCCAAAAAGCCAAAGAACTGGCCTTCAGTTTTGTTGATGTCAATCTTGTGCTCTCACTCATATCCGAACAGCCGCATTATTAAAGCCTGAATCGAAAGCCCCGTTCACTCCATCCTCCTTTTCCAAAATCAGACATAAAAATTAAATGTGTTGCAGATCAAAGGGAGAGGGGGGGAAATGAATGTTAAGATGCGAATAGTGTAACGCTGGGGTGATGAAAATGCGTACATCAGAGGACAATTTTAACAGATAAAACATTTCCACTTTTGTTCCTTGATTTTTTATGCTAATGGTCATATTTAATTTGGCTAATAACTGATCTCCTATAGCGGGTGTTCGGCAGCTCAATTTCATAATATTGCTTAGGCGGAGGAAACGATGGATGCAACGGTAAATCAAAAAGAGTACAAAAGCCCGATCAGGAAATTGGCTGCCTTCTTTGAGAAGAGTCGTGATCGCTGGAAAGACAAATATATCGGAGCAAAGGCGGATGTTAAACGCCTCAAGAACAAAGTCCGCTTTTTAGCGGAAAGCAAGAACGCTTTGAAGCAAAGGCTGAAAGTGTTGGAATATGAAATGAACCAACTGAGATCACAGAAGCAGGAAATGGAATCAGAGTCTAAAAAAAAAAGCGATTTGATGGCAAAACAAATCACCTGCAGTACTGACGCTTTTGATGTTATTGCTCCTTATCACAGTTACAGCATCGGGCATATTTTTTTGTATCTGTCGCTGGTATTATCAGCATCAGCAGGTCTGCGATGCTCAAGTCGTGTGATCCAAATAGTACTCGAATTCTTTGCACTTGATGGAGGTTCACCATCTTGGACGTGTGGCCGTCTTTGGCTACTTCGATTGGGATACTACAAACTGACAAAACCCAAGGAAAAAGCCTCGGACTGGGTATGGATCATTGATCACACCGTCCAGATCGGCATAGAAAAATGTTTTGTTATTCTTGGCGTTCGTCTTAGTTGTTTGCCCGCACCTGGGCAATGTATCAGACATGAAGATATGGAGCCAATTATGCTTCTGCCGGTGAAAAAGTCCGACGGAGATGTTGTTTGGCAACAACTCGAAGAAGCCACGGCAAAAACAGGAGTGCCCAGAGAAATTTTAGGCGATCATGGAAGCGACCTTATTACGGGGGTGAATAAGTTCTGTCAAAATCATCCCGAAACCTGCAGCATCTATGACATAAAGCATAAAACGGCTGCAATTCTCAAGCGGGAGTTTAAAGATAATGAAGAATGGCTGAAATTTAACCAATTGAGTTCTCAAACAGCAAGCAAAGTGCGGCAGACAAGTCTGGCATTTCTCTGTCCCCCGAACCAACGGTCAAAATCACGATACATGAACATAGATGTTCTCGTCAGATGGGGTTCAAAAACGCTCCGCCATCTTGACAGAGGACCAGAGGCCGGGATTGATCCGGAAGTGGTTGAAAAGAAGCTGGGCTGGCTTATAGGATATCGCAAGCAACTCGGTGAATGGGAAGAAATTCTCAGTATTACGGAAAAAACAGAGAGCTTTGTGAGAAATAAAGGGATATGTAGGGGTTGTGATCTTGAGCTAAGCCAAATACTGAAGCCTCTCGTACAAACAGAGCAAAGCAAGCGGATATACTCGGAGCTTCTATCTTTTGTTGAAGCGGAATCATTAAAAGCCAAGCATAATGAAAGGCTACCTGGAAGCAGCGAAGTTATTGAATCAATTTTTGGGAAACTGAAATATTTGGAAAAAAGTCAGTCTACCAACGGTTTCACGGGGCTTATTCTAAGTATTGCAGCAATGGTGGCCAAAAACACACTGGACATTGTCCAGAATGCCATAGAGACAGTACGCACAAAAGATGTTCTTAAGTGGTGCAGAGAAATGCTCGGAGAATCTGTTCAGGCTAAGAGAAAAAAAGCTTTTAGCGATGAAAAGAAAACGGAACAAAAGTGGGATCAAGTAGGGGAGGCTGTGTGAGCATTATTTTCATCACCCCACCGCAAGGGGAGGGGGAGTAAATGTCCAAACTCCCGCCCCCCTTGCAGAAAGGGATTACGGGAGTGAAAGTCCCCCCTCCCCTTGCGGGAGGGGGTTAGGGGGTGGGGGAGGGTGGTCTATGGTGCACAATAAGCGCGTGTCTGCTTGTGGTTACTCCGATAGAACCGCCTGGATTGAGTCTGCTTCCAGCGCCCGCTCAGCCCACCGATCCAGTTGATCCAAGTTTGCACCCACCAGTTGATCCCGCCCCCAGTCCGGCAACGAGCCAAAACGACGGGTTAATAATCGTTCCA
>CAILAO010000571.1 GCA_903832105.1 uncultured Pseudomonadota bacterium
GCTTTATTCAGAAAACTATTAGCTCCGATCACACAACTGTTCCCCACACGAGTTCCCTTCAAAACAAGCGAGCGACAACCTATCCAAACCTTATCTCCTAAACAAATTTCTCGGTTTTTGTTTAAGACGATATTGTCTACATCTTTGATTTGATGGAAGTCTGTGTCCATAATTAAAACGTCCCAAGAAACCAGGCAACCGCTTCCAAATTTTATTAATTTATAACAAACGATGGATGATTCCGCCGTCATAGCAAAGTTATCACCAATCTCGAGGATGCCATTCTCGCCGATAGAAATCTTGGACCCGTGTCCTATGTTGGCGGACCCATTAAAAATAACTTTTCCAGAAACCTGCCAAAGCGTTCTGGATTTTTTTTTGTCAAAGATCCCGACATCGCCAAATCCGATTCTGATCATCCCGGTTCTAAGGTTGCCGACAATCGAGACCCCTCCCCCTGCTTTCAGAAGACACACTTCTCGTGAAACAAAAAACGGCAACTCTATCGCTTGGGAAAGTTTCAAATACTTAAAGTTAAAATAAAGCGTTTTGGGTAAATGAATAACCCCAACCTTGAAAATTCCCTTAACAATTTTCGAAATGAACTTCAAGAATTGACGCGGGAAATTAATACCTTGCATTGCCCCCCCCACTCGGAATTAAGAGCTTTTCCATCTAACGAATGCCGTTAAATTACCTTATCAATTGTCGCGCTAAACCATCGACTACGCCAGAGGATAGCATTAGGCGAATTCTAGAAAAAACCAACAGTAAAAAAGCATCTGACCGAGAGGCTTGGGTGCATACGCCATTCGGGCTCCGGTCGACCACCCGTACTTGCAAATCTGATATCTGTCAGCTTTGCCGGCAAATGCGCCCGCTACATTGACCGTTACCGCTCCTCGCCGGAATAATTCTGTCTCTTGGAACAATCCCTACAGCAGCTATTCGTTCCATGCTGAAGGCGTTAGAGAAAAATTGATTACCCTTCACCCGTCTACCTCGCCCAGGCTGCAAACGAATCATTAAGACAACGCTTTATGCCGGTCAACACCAGCCCGAAGAGGGATTAGCTGACAAGTCAACCCTCGGGCCCAAACCCCTCCCACCGGAAGCTGTCCTTGTCATTTTTTTTCTTTTTGAAAATGGCGTAAGGACAAGCATGGATTGCCTGCAATTCTCAAATTAAAGATGATCCGGGGTCCGGCTTACGAATACGCCGCACACCTTCCGCCGTATTTAAGACGCGAGCATACACCTCATCGGTTTTCCGGGCAGTTTCTTTCCAACAGAAGAGCTTCGCCCTCTCCAGCCCTTTTTGACGAAGAGACTCACGTAACTGAGGATCCTGCTCCATGCGAATAATCGCATCCCAAAGAGGTTTTTCAGTTTCTGTTTCGATCTTGATCGCAGCGCCCCCTACAACCTCCGGAATAGACGCAGCCCGAGTGGTGATCACAGGCGTTCCGCAAGCCATCGCCTCTAACGGCGTCAGTCCAAAGCCCTCATAGAGCGAAGGATGGATGAGGGCCAACGCCTGGTTATACAAAACCCTAAGTTCGTCAAAAGCGACCGTCGGCAAATGGATCACATCATCGTTGGAAATCAAGTTTTCCAATTCCCGATGCTCTTTGGGATACCGTTTGTCTTTTCGTCCCACAAGGACCAACGCGGCCCGAACCTTTCCTTCCGCTTTCAGTCTCCGGAAGATTCGCACAAGCCACAACA
>CAILAO010000572.1 GCA_903832105.1 uncultured Pseudomonadota bacterium
AACTTTGGTGGGAATAATTTCGATAAAAACTGTCTTCAAATTATTTTTTTCTTAAATAATGCGACAAGATCGGATCTGACAATGTGTAGCGGTTGTTTATCTTATAAATTACGGCGTGATTTTCTAGCTTTTTAATAATTTTGGTTCTTCAGGCATTTGTGTGGGTAAACTAGGTCTGCTTGGACAAGGGTCCTTTTTTTCTTTCTAGTTTCTGCCAATCAAAAGTTATATTTTCATCTTCTTTGAATGCTCTGTACGATTCCAGTTCTAAACGAGTTTGTTCCAAAGAGTGATAGTCCAAAAAGGCTGCGATACATTGTGCTTTGATCATTACCTTCAGAAAAGCATCGGAGTTTTTATTGAGCGACAGTTTTCTGAGGGCACTGCGATAATCGATGCAATAGACAGTGGGTATCATTATCGGCCACTGATGGCCAGCATGTAACTCCCGATTCATCATAATTCTGGAAAGTCGGCCATTTCCATCGGGAAACGGATGAACTTCTGCGATCAGAAATTTCATAAATAAAGCTCTTTGAATTGGCTCGCTGAACGCTCCCAGATATTCAAACCCACGTCTGAGAGTCCCGGCAACAAGCTCGGGTTTCACAAAGATAGTGTCGCCGACCCGGTTCAATTTTGTTTTAAATTCTCCCGGAGTGTTTTGGGGATGGGTGGCCATCAGGGAGGCATGAGTTTGCCTGAGATCTGTTTCAAAAGAGTCATAATCAGTCAGCTGAGGGATTTTTTTCGGATTATTTGCCAAAGGGAAAAGTATCTTGTATGTGGCGATGATATCATGGCCCTCAGGTCGATTTTCTGGGACTTTTTCGTCAAAAACAATGGCTTGAGCTTCTTCGACGGTAAAAATCGTGCCTTCAATATAATTAGAAAAATAGGCCTCGAAAAAACACTGGATCGCCCATTCGTCTCGGGATAAATCACGATCTATCGGTAACCCAGGCCCAAGCAACCTAAGCTCTTTTATCAAGGGCATGAATATTTCTTCGCGTGTTGTATCATAGGCTAAACCGGCCCCTCTTGCCTTACCGATTCTGGTGGTCAGCATTTTTAGGGAGCGAGTACCAAGTAAGGCTCCAGCGACTTTTTGAAAACGGCTGGCCTCGCTTTGCCAACCTAGCCTATCCGCCAATATATGAGCGTCGTTTATTTGTTTCTTAAACTTTTCTTCACCATAGAGGGCGATCCATCTGTCCAGCCTTTCCTCAAGCTCGTTTTTTTTAAAAGTTTTTGAGTAGTCATTTTTTCCCTTTTTCCGCGACTGAAAGCACTCCAACCAGCTTCTTGATATTGATGAAATATATAAACCAGAAACGAATTGCAGGTCCTCAGGCTGAGGACCCGGTCCGTCAAGAACGTGTATGACAACACCTGGAAGATTTCTATCTCCGACATTTCTATGCGTGATAACGATATGTTTTTTTGAAACATCAAGACCAGTCTCCAAAGCCGAACGGTGACTGATGACAGCTCCTGGATAGAGCGCTCCGATAATTTCAAAAATGTTTTTTCGGATGATATCCATCTCATTGGCAGAAACATCTAGGTAGATACGGGGAGCCAGGCGTTGCATTTCTCCCTGCCGAACCGCCTTGGAAAGGGCGTTTTTTAATCCAGAGCTGGACTCTTTACGGACGATGCAAAGTCCATCGGATGTGGCGTTTTTTTTAATAATTTTGTCCAGTTAAGCACCTAAATCCATAATAGTAAAAATAGCCTGGAAAGCCAACATAATAGTAATATCAGCAATCATTTGTGCCTAAATAGTAATATTACAATTATAAAAAGTCAATATAGTAATATTCTGTGAGTACCATGTCAAAATTGATGAATTTCGAGCAAATTTCAGGGACGTATCACTATCGGGAAGATAGATCGTACTCACTCTATATAGTGACCCCCATTTTTATAGTGACCCCCATTTTGTGGACAGCAGGAACGTCTGTAAAAAAGAGTTCAATTAATTTTTGCAACCCGTTGTTTATATGACGGATTCTGTTGCCTCGACAAAATTTACTAAAGGAGTTCAAAAATCCTACCGAATCCAATGAATATAAGGAAGAGCGTAGGGTTTTAAAAACTTCGAAGTTATAAATGGCTAAGTAAGAGGATTGACATGACGAAAGCGGGTCTTATGAAAGCAAAATTGAAGGTGAAGGCGTTTCTCGTTTTATTCACGCTTTTACTTTCATCGTTTCTATCATCAGCGGCTTTCGGGGTTCCTTATGAGCTTTATTATAGCGGCCGCTTGACAACAGTGGCGGGGGCTTCGATTGAAGGACTGATCAATATCGAAATTAAGTTTTTCCGAAGCGAGGCCGGGGCTGATGAGGTTCCTGTGACGGTGCC
>CAILAO010000573.1 GCA_903832105.1 uncultured Pseudomonadota bacterium
AAACTTCTGAAGAGAACCGAAATTCGAGGTATCCTCGGTAGACATTCCCTTGGTGGGTAAGAACCCAGCTCTCTCAACAAGCGCCCCCCCTTCCCTAACGGGATACCCTAAAACTGCGTAGGCAACCCCAGGAGAAATCGGCGCACTTTCAAGTTCCAAACCCTTAATATCTTGCTCACTTCTCAGTCCAAGTTCTCTGACATAATTGTTGACCGCATCTTCTGACAAATAAAGGAGCGCGATATCCGCTTCCACATTGCGCCCAAGTAAGATTGCCGACTCTTTGAAAAGTTTACCGTGGATGTACAGATCAAACACATATGCAGACTTATAAATACCGCTCGAGTTGTTAAAACCAGAGATGCCATCTTCAGGGTTAGAAATCGATGATGTGATGGGGAAAAGGTGTCCCGCAGTTACAACAAAAATTCTCTGCTTTACCGGGACCTCTTTCACCTTGTCCGCCATTTTCGGATTGAAATATTTAAGCAGTGGCTCAATCGATCTCGTCACAAAACCAGAGCCCAAAGAATAGTTGTCGTTTGACGCAATGCGAACAATAAAATCTCTCGTTTTAAACGTCAAACGATCCAAACCTTCGCCTTGATCCCGAATTTCAGGATTTTCCTCACTGACCGTATTCGGGAGAAATCCAGTCTCTGGAACAACAATTTGAAAGATCGACGCCGGATGCGTTATTTCGCGATCTTCCATCACAAAGTTGATCGATAATCCAATTATTCCAGAAGGAACATGGCTGCCGATCGTAAAACTGGTTTGACATCTCCACCCATACTGCTCATCTGGTTGGCAGTCTGGTCCTTTGGAGATTACAAAATCCGAAGCTTTTAACGTTACCGCCCAAGGTCCGTCGATGTGAACCCTAAAATCGCCCTCTTTAACTTCACCAGAAAAATACTGCTCAATCGTGAACACTCGATTCGAGGAGCTAGCCGTCAAGACACCCGGTATTCCCGGGGGATAAATAAACTTCGTTTTTTCTGACGTGGGTTGCCACATAACAGAGCTTGTCAAACGCACATTATCAAAACGCTGCGTTTCCAACAAAATACTTTGACCATGCGAAATCACAGACATCGTATCCAGCGAGCCTGCAAATGCAACGCCACTGGTTACAAAAAGGATGGAAACAAAAAGAAACCTTTTCACCGAGGAAACTGGATTCCTAAACATCATTATCTTCTCCTCTGCAAAAGTAAGTTCTTTACCTGCCAAGATCAAAAAAGACACAGTTTGAACCGGATTGTCGAAAACAGGTTAAGTCACTCCTCTTGAATCAGCCAATCATATGTACCGAAAAAATATATCTTTTAATATCAAAGTGTTAGCGCCAATCAAATTCAGAACTAAGAACCCCAACCCCAAAGCCGAAAAAAAATACCGTAATAACAACTGGATACGGAAAAGGCTTTAAAACAGACCAAAAGAATACAGCTCAGGAAAAGGCCAACCCCCGCCATTTCGGCATTTTTCGTCATTAACGCGAGCCTCATCGCGTGTTTTTTATCACTATTTTGGGACTCAGCGCAAGCATACATTAATATAGAGCGCACTTTTTGCATGCCGCTTAGTACTAACACCGCAACACCATTTGCAATATATGAAAGGCTAGTCTCTTGCAAGGGGACCTGATATATAGGAACCGCGGTTTTTTATCTAAAGCAGAATGATTTTCCAAAGGCTGTAGCCAAAGGCTGCAGGGTATTTTGAGCATGACAAAGCAGTGGGAGTTTATCATCAAAACAGCTCGAGATTGCCACACAAAGCAATCTTGGGAAGAATTCTTTTCTTCAAATCGTGAAAAGATTGAGTCTGCGGGTGATTCAAAGATTATATTAGAGTTGTTCAAGCTGCTAAAGGCTGATTCTCAATCACTTCAATACGCTCCATCCATTTGGGGAATTCTCATTAAAGGGGCATCGTCGAGCTGGAATTTTGAGCTTGGTCAGGAAATCGCCACTTTTGCACTAAAAGTATCATCTCCATCAATTGCCATTCCAGCCACCCAAGTCTTTCTCGAAAGTAACAACCCGGTTCAAGCTCGGGAAATCGCGACAAGAGCTCTGCGTTTTGCAGGACTACAACCAAAAGAGAAAGTACAATTCGAAATCCTTATTTGCAGTAGCTATGCTGAGGAAGGCAAGAGATCCAAAGCTTCGAGGCTACTTGAAGAAGTTTCAGCGGAAGTTCGCCGAATCGAACTTGATGCCAGAGATCGCGCTGACTTTTTCCTTCGCATGGGTCGGATGCAATTTTTCATCGGTCAATATCAGAAAGCTGCTGCTCTTTTTCAAGAAGCCTACCAACTATACCTTTCTTTAAGCGAATGGGGACAAGCCGCTATAACGATTTTTAACGCTGCCGCTTGTTTTTCGAATGCCGATACAAAGCTTCATTCTCAGGCCTTTTCTCTGGTAGAGGAGTGCCGAAAACTTTCGGAGATCCATAACCTTCCCGTGACGCTTGCGCACTGCAATACGTTTTATGGTATTGACGCCTTTCAACACGGAGACTTCGCAGGTGCTACAGAACATTTTCAACGTGCTTTGAAAGATCTTCCGCCATCAGATAAAAGCTTTCGACGGTTAAATATACTTTCCTTTCAATCGCTAACTTATTCAGCCGCAGGAAAACACCATTTAGCCAAGCGTTTCGCCGAACAGACACTTACTTTGGCGGATCAAGACCAATCAGAGAGATACAAATCTCGCTATAACACACTTAAAGCTTATCTTTTTTGGGAAGACGGACATGTCGATGAAAGCCTTGAGATTTTAGCCGAATCAGTGAAACAAATGAAAACCCATGGTCTTCACAACCTTGAAAGCTTGTCCACACTGTCCCGATATTACCTTCAGTCGGCTTTAGTGGGAAACACACAACTGCCCATAAAACTCATAATTGATGAAAACCTAAAAAATCATGTTCACACCTGGAATGAGTATCTTTTTTCTTGTGGGCAGATTTATCTGAATGCTGATGATTTTGACAACTGCGAAAAGATCTTTGAAAAATGCCTTACTAAAGCACGAACATTTAGCGACAAGCATTACGAGTCCTTAGCTCTGTTGGGCTTGATCCAGACCTCCCTCAAGGCTGGGCGCCCTATCGAGGAGGTCAAAGAAAACATCAAGACTCTCGAAATTGTTGCGGCAAAACTCGGAGATAGCCCGATTAAACCGCAGATTCAATTCATACACGCCGCGAAAGCCTATCGAGAAGGAAATTTTGCCGAGTGCCAACGTTTTCTCAAACTTGCCGCAAAAAATACTCGCGCCGGATTTGCAGAAAGATCTGTCGTCGAGTGGTGGATTGACACATTCGAAGGTCGTGCTTGCAGGCTTACAGAACCCTGGCAAATATCTATGCTCTCACGGTTTACGAAACTCTACTTTGCTCCCTCGATTTCGATGGAAAAGAAAGGGATTTTTCGGGTCAGCAACCATTACGAAGTAAATCTAGAAAACCATCCTGCTTTAGCAGACTTGCTTGTCTACCTCTTTATGAAGAGCAGCTTCTCCGCAACCGCAGCGGAAATTCAGACTCAGGTCTGGAAACAAAGCTTGAAATCTGAGGGGTGGGAACAGAAAATTCGCAACACGATCATGAGAATTCGGGACTTTTTCCCATGCACAATGGCTCCTTTGATTATCCATTGCGATACAATCAGGCTGTTTAGCGAGGCTATTTTAGTTAATCCTTTGCGAGCAGACGAGGCAGATTCAGAAAACGAAATTCGTCGACTTCTGAAAGATTCGCCCATGTCCAGTATGCAGATTAGTGGACGGCTCAGAATTTCCGCCGCGACCGCAAAGAGGATCTTAAAACGCCTTTCCGACGATGAGAAGATTATCTCAATCCGCCAAGGTCGCAATATTTTTTACAAAGCTGTCGATCAGCAACCAAACGCTCCCACAGTTCACTAGTCAGGTATGAAAAGACACTCTATCATTATTGATAAAACCGCTCATGGCGAAAGACTTGATATAGCCCTAACAAGGAGCGAACTAGGGCTTTCGCGAAGAAAAATTCGGTCGATTATCGACGTGGGGGGGGTCTTCGTAAATCGGAAACGTATCCGCGTCGCTTCGAGAATTGTCAGCGCTGGCGATAGAGTGGAATTGGAATATGACCCAAGAGTGCTTTCGAAAAATTTACGTTCGCACTTTGTTCTTACATCGGCTGACATTCTATTTGATTCTGACAATGTGGTCGCGATCAACAAACCTCCCGGGCTCCCTTCGCAGGAAACTCGCTCCCAGTCGATTCTCCATGCCAAGACATGCCTAGAAGCGTTTTTCAAAAACTCCAGCATGAAAGTGCCGCATCTTTTTTTGGTCCATCGTTTGGACAAAGAGACCTCGGGCGTTATGCTCTTTGCAAAGTCAGGAGAGACAAGCCAGAGCCTGACGGGCCAGTTCCGGGAGCATAGGATTGAAAAGATCTATCATGCGATTGTTTACGGAATTCCAAAAAAAGAGCATTACCGCGTAACATGCAATCTCTCCAACATCCATCCAGAGACGGGTTTAGTTAGAATTTTAAACAGCGGGGGGCAGTCTTCAGAAACTTTTTTCGATGTCCTTTCAGTAAACAGAAAACTTTTTCTCGCTCTCATTGCTTGCAGACCCGTCAGCGGTCGGAGCCACCAAATTCGAGTTCACCTCGAAAGTCTCGGATTACCAATCGTTGGCGATAAAAAGTATGGGATCGACCTCCAGAGGCACCCATTGCCTGATGAATTAAGTCATCTCACTTCGGAACATCATTTGCTCCACGCTAAGTCGCTTTCATTTCAGGTATTATCTGACGGAAGGCGAATATCAGTTGAGGCCCCTTATCCGAAAAATTTTCTCGAGTTTTTAACCCTCACTGAGTTATGCTCAGAAATGTAGTAAATAACTTATGTCGGCAAAGAAAAATCAGAATCGATCTAACTCACTCTCCCCCTCTTCAATGGTTTTAGATATTTTTGGCGTTATTGCTATTTGGATTTTCGTGTCGGGAGGGATCCTTTTTCGATCGCTCTATCTCGACCGGAACATTGTCCTCGAAATTGCAGACTATGGGTGGTTTTTTCTACCACTCTGCATTGCTTTTTTGTTTAAGGGGCGTACGGCTGCTAAACAAAGCCTCGTCATCAGTGCACTTAAAGTCGTGTGGAAGGACCTTCTCGCTCGGAGCAGAGCTTCACGTCCAAAGCAATGTCTTTTTGTTTGTAGCATACTAGCTGTACTTACATTCTGTCATATCGCGGGAACCTGGAACCGCTATCTTTCGTTTAAAGGCGACTGGGATCTTGCTATCTACGCTAATGCTTGCGCAAATGGCCTCTTTTCATCACTTCGATATGACAGATCAATCCTCGGGGATCATTTTGAGCCTCTCCTCTTTCTTCTTACGCCTCTTTGCCAAGTCTTTGACGCTGTGCCAGCTCTTCTAGTCATTCAGTCGATAACCTTCGGGATTGGAGGCGTTGGAATATTCTTTCTTGCCAGAAGCCTTCGGTGGTCATTTCCATCTAGCTTAGTGCTGTCTATTTTTTACATCCTTTTTCCTGGAAACATGTCCTCAATTCTTCACGACTTTCATATGATCACTTTCGCCCTGGGTATTCTTCCCTGGCTTTTCTTCGCATTTTGTACTCATCGTTTGGTTCTCTTTACTCTGCTCGCTCTTTGTTATTGTGGACTTAAAGAGACTGCTTCTCTCACCATTGCCGGCTTCGGAGCCTTGTTTTTATTTCGCGCAGTTTTTTCCCGCCAAACGTCAAATCAGAAGCTTGAGAAAAATTGGATTACAGGCGGTGCAGGGATTTTTTTTGTTCTTTTTTCACTGGGTCTTTTTTTGTTTGTTATGCACGTAGCCTTGCCATTTTTTCGCAATGGCGAGCAAAGCATGTACATTGAGAAGCAATTTGGACACCTTGGAAAATCAATTCCAGAAATCTTAATAAATCTCGCTACCAATCCCCTACTTTTCTTTAAGACAACCATGACTCTAGCTAAGTTGAAATACGTTTTTTTTCTCTTTTTACCATTTCTTTTCATCCCCCTTCTTTCACCAGCATTACTTCTGCCAGCCCTCCCTGCTCTTTTGATTAACCTTTTGTCAAACGATCCTTCAATGTACAGAGGCGGTTTTCACTATCAAAGTGAGATATTTCCAGTTTTATTTGTTGCAACTATGTTCGCGCTGCAAAAATCTCCCACACTTTTTCAAAACCGTTTTTCCCGCCGGAACAACCTCCGTTTTCCGCCTAAAAATTTCACCCCCTTGAGATTGGTCTGGCTCCTCTGGTTTCTCGTCGCTTGGAGCGGACGAGCGCCCCTCTGGTACCCCTCATTTTACAGACCTGATTTGGTCCACATCACAATGCATAAAGATCTCCTAACAATGAGAGATCAATATAAAGACAAAAAAGTCTCTGCCATTGAAAAGGTTGTGACCCACCTTGCTCCCATCAGAAACCTCTATCTTTTGGATCGTTGGAAAGAGGCTGACGTCATCATCATTGGCTATCCTCGGGAAAAGCATCTATGGCATTTTCCATACGAAAAAGTCGAACAGGAAATCATCCCTCAAGCCGAAATGTCGGGCTTTGTCAAAGTGTTTGAACACCCGATTTATCGCTCGTTTAGGGTTTGGGAGCGCTCCGGACAATAAAAAGACGTATCCGTGACCCAGGGTAAACGCATTTTGATTGGCTCCAGTCCAGGCCTTCAGGACGCAGCATGCGGGAAGTCAGGATTTCAGGGGGCGGAAAATCAGAAATGCAGGAATCTG
>CAILAO010000574.1 GCA_903832105.1 uncultured Pseudomonadota bacterium
AAAGTTATAAGTCGAAGATTAAGATAAAACCTAAGATTGACAAAGCTTTCAAGCCAATTGAGTACACGCCCTAATACTTTCTGATGAGACCGACCATTTTTCCGATGATCTCGACTTGATCTGCAGGAACCGACCTAACAGGAAAAGTTGGATTCGAGGGAACAAGCTCGATAATATGATCTTTCTGGCGAAGTCTTTTTAAAGTTACTTCTTCAGCGCCAACCCTAACAGCAACAATGGCGCTCTTTTCAGCAAGTTGCTGTCGATTAATGATGGCTATATCCCCATCTGAGATGGAATCACCGTCCATGCTGTTCCCCGAAATTTTGACAGCAACCTGCTCACCTCGACCAAAATAGCTGGAGCTTAGTTCCAGGAAAGAATCCGCTTGATCATAAGCCGCCCTGGGAGTTCCAGCGGAAACAACTGCAGCCAAAGGCACGCGAAATAACGACATTTTTTCTGAAAACGCCTCTAAAAAAGCCACCGACTTTTGTGGGGCGGCAAGCGCAAAAGCACTGGGGTCAGGGATTTTAGACTGAAGAAATCCCTTTTTCTTCAACGCCTCAATATGCCGAAGAACACCGCTTTTACTTTTTACCTTGAGGACTTGAGCAATCTGTTGGAGAGAAGGAAGGCGCCCTTCTTTTTTAAACGCTGACTCGATCAACGTTAGAACTTGTCTCTGTCTTGTCGTAAGTTGCTTCATAGAAATCCCCTTATAGGGAACGACGTTCACTATCCACTATAAGTCTCACCAAGACTATTTTCAACACCATTTAAAATATTAGTCACTAACACGCTGAATATATTAAATTTAAAACAAACTATAAAGTTTTTCTAAGGAAATACCGATAAGCACTATGAAGAGAATGTAGGATCGCCATCGGAACCTTACACAGTAGGGGAATATTATGAAGTATCATTCGATTATGATGTCGGCTGCCATATCAAGTTTAGTCATCCTAGCCTTGGGGTGTAACGACAGCTCCTTCAAGTCTAACCCCGGGAAAGCTCGTTATAATCCAAAGACAGAGAACGCTGCTAAGACAACTCCGGCTGCTGACCTAGGCCAAGGTTCAAATACACAGCCTACCAGCGACCCAGGAAGCGGAGGTCAATCAACTCCGAACAATCAGAATGGCGGAATCTCTGATGGTTCCGGTCAAAATCTAACGCCTTGTCCTCCTCAAAACGAAAACATCCTAATCATTGATATGAAGTCAGGCTGGTGGGCTGGTGACGGTGGAAACTTCTACCAAACAATGACCAAGGAATTAGCGATGCCATGCAGCGGAGCCGTTGCCGTCGAGTACCACCATGTCATCAAGGATAGCGGCGGCCTCATTAGCATTTTAGGTGGCCTTGGAGGCGGTGACTTCACTTTCATCGATAATGACTGGAGCGGATTTACACAAATTTGGCTCCTGTCGGGCGCACTCAATGACGATTTAGACATTGCCCCAACCGATCCGACATTCGTAAAAATAAAAGATAAGATTGTTGCCTCGACCGCCACCGTTTTCATTGGAGCTGGTTTTGGATCGATTTTACACGCAAATCCTCTCGCGGAAGGTCTTGGCTTCGGTGCCCTCTTCGGGACCGACAACGCACAAGGCCCCTTACTCTCACCGCAATCTGGGGTTACCGTCACATCGAGACTGACCCGAGGCACCCATTTCGCCGATCATCCACTGTTTTCAAGGGGCATCAACAGTATTGCTGATAATCTAAACATGCTTTCAACTCTTGGGATGGGTCTGGTCAAGGGTGACTATCTGAACGATAATCCCAGTGTCGAAATCGCCGGAAAAAACACCGAAGGAAGGAATAGTATTGGAGTCTCCAAGACCGGACGCAGAGTCGTCTTTGACGCTGGCCTCCAACGCTTCTACTCCTTTTGGGGCGGTGGCTCCAAAGATCCTGAAACGTTAATCTATATTCAAAACATTATAGTATATTTATCTCTATAGTTTTTTTAAAAAGTCACACACCCTAATTTTTTAAATCGTCAAATTTGGTTTTGTGTCACCCTTTTTCTTGCTTACCTCTCCTATATTATTGTAGAAAAGAGTAGCGACTTGTCATTGATTTGTCTTTTTGATGCGCTTGCATGAGGAGGGTGAAATGCAGCAGGGGAGCTTTCTCGAACGTTTCAGTAAATGTGGTCTTTTTCTATGTTCAACCATCTTAGGGGTGCTTGCCTCTGGAGTAGCCATTGCGAGCGAAGCTGAAATCAGGCTTCCGCCGCTTTCGAACACCTATGATATTTTCGGCACCTCTGTGACGGGCGCTACGTTGCTAGGCTGGGGCGTCGTGATTGTCCTTCTTGGAATGGTCTTTGGATTTGTTGAGTTTATTCGTATTAAGAGACTCCCAGCACATAAGAGCATGCTTGATGTCTCTTCCTTAATCTACGAAACATGTAAGGCTTATCTGATCCAGCAGGGAAAACTTCTCATTATTCTCGAACTATTTATCGGAACTTGTATTTTTTATTATTTCTTATTCTTGCAGAACATGGAACTACCACGCGTCTTGATGATTCTGCTCTGGTCTGTCCTAGGTATTCTAGGCTCATACTGCGTCGCGTGGTTCGGCATGCGTATCAATACCTACGCCAATAGCCGCACGGCTTTTGCATCGCTTAAAGGCATTCCTTACCCCGTTATGGACATTCCGATGCGATCAGGCAT
>CAILAO010000575.1 GCA_903832105.1 uncultured Pseudomonadota bacterium
GCAACAACCAACCAACCATCAAGGACCAAAATCCAGGACAATAACAACATAGCAAAACATATCCGAAGCAATTATCTATGATTCGTTCAGTCGCATTGCAAAACTGTAGTCCGGCTGCCCGTAATCTATGTAATAATGCAATGATAGCCGCAGAAGTTAGGCAATCAACCCAGACGACCTCAAGCATAATGCAAGAATCCAGTGGCGGAGTGGATCGGGCAGGAACAACTGCTGGAAGAGGCACTGGGGCATCGACCGCCGCTTCGGCTAACGATGTCAGACGCCAAGCCACCGTCAATACACTGGATACTTTTTCCGGAGATAGCCTGACAGCTACCCCGCGAACATCGAGAAATCAAACTGCCGTTTTGAGTCAAGGTGAAGCGAAAATGATTAGTGAACAACCGGCGTCGCGGTAACCAGCGACAGGATATTCTTAAAAATATATTTTCTTATGACAATTATTTATGGAGGTTAGTACGAAATGGAAAATTTTAATGCATTATAATAAACTTAGAATCATATTAATTTTGGTATTTTGTCTCACAGTGACGGAATTGTTGGCCGAGGAGGGGTACAGATACGATGTTATAGATGAAAACTCCCCATCATTTAATGAGATTGAAATTCCTTTGCTCAAGAACAACAAACTGAGCGAATTGATCGGTGATGACCGTTTCAAGGTAAAGCTGTATGGTGGTGAGTTTTTTATTGCTGACGATAATGTTGGTTTAACTAAAAACGATAAACAAGGTGGTATGGCTTGGGCAAATGTTGCTGGTGGTAGTTTTCAGTTTATAATGCCTGATTTTCTTGATATCAGCTTAACCCCGCAAATTATTTATATTCCGGCTGGCAATGACCAAATGAAAGATTTCAGTGGCAATATAGATGCTATTGCCAATCTAAAACTCAGTGACATCATCACTACCGGAGTAGCCGTGGGTTATAATTATGCTAAGCCTTTGAGAGGAGATACCCTAGCCATCAATACGGAAAGCATCTCAAGATACGTCACGCCTTACATTGATATAAAACCGACAGAGCGAGTTGGGATAAGACTCGACACAAGTCTTTACGATTTGACAAACAAACCGCCAGGCTATGATAATTCGTTTAAGGCCATTACTTTTTCCGCAATGCCTTATTGGAATTATGAGGAAGGCGGACAGTTGGCTCTGAAATATACCCAAGGATACAAGGTCTTTGCGGAAAATTCAATGGGGAGCGTAAATTGGAATGAAATTATGGCTATAGCAAAGAAACAGCTTACTGAGAAAATCTCGGGGAATATTGCAGTTGGTTATCAAAGTCGCAGATACGATTCTGGTGATGATTTCAACAGTGTTGTCGGAACCCTCGGACTTGAATATAAGCCTACGGAAAAAGTGAAGATCAACCTGAGTGGAACCAGGACACCGTATGACTCCTCGGCATACTCCAATTTTGACACGGCCAACAATTCGATATTCAATAACGCGACCGACGCCAATTTCGGTGTTTCCAACAACACCCAGAGAATGACGACAAATTATAACGTTGCAAACCAAGTGGATTTTGGAGTGAGATATGTTCCAATAGTCCCACTTAAACTGGAGGCTAAATTATCTGCTGCGCGTATCGAGAATGGAGATCCCAATTACAACCTTGGAAGAGCATCTGTCAGTGCCGTATACAGCATCAACGAGTATGTGTCCGTTGGTGTATCATATATTTTCAGAGTGCAGAGTCAGAGTTCAGGATATACTGACAATATGATTACAACCGGCATCGGATTTTCATTTTGAAGCAAGTAGTTTAGAATGAAGAATGAAGAATGAAGAATTAAGTGTAAGAAGATATTAATAAACAA
>CAILAO010000576.1 GCA_903832105.1 uncultured Pseudomonadota bacterium
AATAATTTTTAATTCAATATAAAGACGTCTGTTAGGATCTTGCAGTAAGAGTGAAAGGGCTTTTGAGATCATCGCATGAGGATCGTAAAGGGCAAGCGGGTCGAAGATATTCTTCTCAACGGCTGGATCATATTCCTTTGCAATATCGATCAGATATTTAAAACCCTTGTTCTGCAAAGCATTAAAAATTATCTGATTATCAACCATGGATGCGATATCGTCTTCATGGATATCGGACAAATGCCCCAAGGGAATGCCGGAGTAGTACTTCCCGATACTCACAACGCCGTCGTAATTAACAAGAAGGGACTTAATCCCCGGATTCTCCCGAGCCGTCATGATGCGCTTCCACATCGCTTGCGCGTCGGCGTCCCCTTTTTGAGAAAGCCGGTTGTAGCTGACTTTTGCCGGGATGTTCCCCGAGAGGGTCCACATTGCATCAGAACCATCCCGAACCTCCGAAATAATCCTCCCGTTCTGACGCAAAGAACGCAAGATCGCTTGGATCGGGTCTGTGGGATCGTCTGGGGCCGGTATTTTCCCATCCTTGGAAACGCCGCGAAAATGCAATTCCACCCCCTGCATCAACCCACGGGACTTGAGACGCTCATATACCGATAAAATAGTGCGCAAATACAACCCGCTGCCACCTTTGATCCTTGAAACGTGGAACTCATCGGCACTGATGTTGAGCTCAAGCGCAACGGACGAGCCTCTCTGGGCCAAAGCGCCATCAAGGTCCAAGAGAAAACCTTCCGCTTTCCGCTCCGAGACACCCCAATTGCCTGCTGTGAGGATCTTTATTTTCACGGCGTTCGCTTCCCGGACCAGCCTCAGCACGCTCTCGCCTTCGAGGGTCGGCTCTCCGCCGCCGCCGATCGAAAGTTTGTCCACACTGCCGAAGCGGTTAATGAGACGGATGGTCTTGGCGATGTCTTCGGGCGAAAGGATGTCCTTCGAGGTATGGCCGCGAGGAGGAGGCGAGCCGTAAATACAATGCTCGCACCCGATCGGGCAAAACTTTGTCGGAAATACGAAGATCTCCTTCGGCTTGTTTTCCTTGGAGTATATGCAAAGTTCCTGAGAGGCCGCTTCGAGCTGTCTGCTTTTCAACGCTGCGTAGGATGAAGCGCTGATCAGATGCCTTTTCCCGGTTTTTTTGTTTGAATAGACCAAATAATACTTATTCTGATAAAAGAACACATGCGCAGAAGGATCTTCAATAAAATACAGATCGCTGACATGACGGTCAGACAAGAACTGCTGCATTTCTTGCGGGCTGTACCTGGAGGAAAGAAGGCTTATCAGTTCAACTACCTCCGGCACGGCAGAAACGTTTTCTCCTCCGGAAAACTCTGTCCTGCTTTCAGATCGAGAGACCTTGGCTTCATAGGTTTGAAAATAATTTCGGAGGATCCTTTCCGTTTTTTTCGCGAGCAGGGAACCTTCTTCATGAGGAGGTTGGATCAAATGAAAATCTCCGGCTACGGGCTTCCCGATAGAGATCACATCCAGACCCGCCAACTTCAGGAAAGTCCAGGCATCGCCATCCGGTTCAAACGCATCATCAAAAACAACCATATCTCTACGGGGATGTCCCACAAATTCAAGATCGGAAACTGCAGCATTTTTTTCCAAACTCTTCTTCCCAACTACCAAGACTCTTCCATTTGGACTTCTCAGGGTCAACATTTTAAAATACTCGGATGGCAATCTCTCCCGCAATATTCTCCGAAGGTCTGCCAACATAATGCGCAGTTGCCACCTTGGCGTTGAGTTATCTCGATTAATGGTAGCCATACGGTTAGGCGCATAAAGAATGGGAGAAAACCATTTGTGCAGTTTGTTTTCTTTAAACTCATTTAAACTTGTTATCGGTGATGCAAACTTGAATGTCTCTTGCCAAGATTGATGCAAATCATAAACCGCTCCAAATAAAATCTGAACATATTTGAACTCACTTTCCGACCATTCCCTTTCTCGACCATAGCGCTCGTAATATTCCCTATCTTCCCTATCTTCTACCTTCCCATTGGGGTTAATCTGAAATGAATATTTATATCTCGATCCTAATGGATAGAGAAAAATACGGCTTGCAAATTCAGATCTAAACTCCGGATGTTCGAAGAGTTTTTTAAGTAGCCCTATACCTTTTCCGCTCTCCAGCGCTGGATAATCACCATGTTTAAAATGTCCAAAGGTATCAAGCACGATCGTCTTCCCTTCTCCAAGAAGTTGTATTAAAAAGCCTATCATCGGCGGCTCAACTTCTTCGTGGAGATTGACCAGCGTATTATCTACATCAAAAACAAAAACTTTCTTTCGCTGCAATAAATCGGTGATGTCTTGCCAGGAAGTAATCTTTGTCGGAAGGGTCGGCTTCCAGAAACCTTGTGGGGTCAAATTAAAATCAATGTCTTCAGCTATTGAAATCCTCTCACCATCTGCGGCTACTTTGAATGCAGAAGATCCCAGGACCTCTTTCAGCGCCTTGGCTCCGGTTTCCACGCTTTCGCTTCCTGCCAGGCGGACAAGCCACCAGATATCATCACGAAATGCATTTAAAGTCTCCGTGATCTCTTCCAACTTGTCAGCATACACCCCCTCGAAAGCACGGAGATAGGCATTGAGAAAGCCCACTCGCTCTCTCAGTTTTTCAAACGACATCATTCCTGGCACGGAAACCTCGTATTCCAGGGAAAG
>CAILAO010000577.1 GCA_903832105.1 uncultured Pseudomonadota bacterium
ATAAGTTATCGGGATTTTTGGATTTAATTCTATGGATCGGCTAATATCCTCAAGGGCCTGATTGAACTGGTTTTTAAACGCTAGGGCGATTCCCCGTGACGTATAAGCGGGCGCATTACGCGGGGTCAGATCTATGGCCCTGCTTAAATCATCTATGGCCCTGTCATACTGTTTTTTCTCAAATAATAATGTTACACCACGGTTCGAGTAGGCCATAGCGCTCCAAAGGCCTCCTATGTCAATCGCCTTGCTGGCATCCGCAATTGCCTTTTCTGGATCTTTGCTTTTCTCTTGCATATAGATGAATCCTCGTAAGACATAGGCCATGCCCTCATGCGGGTTTAGGGCAATGGCCTTGTTGATTTGTTCAATTCCTTTCTCATATTCATTCTGGTGGACGTATATGGCTCCTTGGGCAAGATAAGCCGAATAAGTTCCAGGTTTCATGGCAACCACCTTGCGGAAGTCCTTAACGGCCAGTTCATACTGTCCCGAATCGCTGGAGAATGTCCCACGGTTGTAATAAGCGGCGCCTCTGTAGATGTATGCCTCGGCGTAATCCGGGTTTAAAGCAATCGCTTGGGTATACTCCTCTATGGCTTTGTCATCTTCACGACCTATAGTATGGTGTAATCCTTTTTCGAACCACTCATTGGCTTGAAACAGCTTTTCTTCAGCGGCAATTCGTGTTTCCACTTTCTTCTTTGCCGTTTCTTCCTGTGCCATAGCCAACTCTTTCTTCAGCTTTTCCATTTCCATTTGGTTATTTTCATATTCCCGCTGGATCTTCTTATAATCTTCGATAATTGATTTCTCTTTGACGGTCTTTGCCATATCCTCCATCTTGTCAAGCTTAACCTTTGCCTTAATCTTCACCCAGAAACGAAAACCGTCGCCGACAATCGTCCTCTTTTTATCCAAGATCGTAACCTCAACCATCCCCGCGGTCAGAACTTTTACTTCATCCTCTACCAACTGAAAGTTTTTAACCTTGGAATAGCTTTCAATATAGGTTCCTGCCTGTTCCAGGGCGATCCTTTTGGCGTTCAGCAATGCCCGGCTCTCGGCTACACTCGGCGTTTCTCCGTCTCCCATGTTGTAATCGCCTTCGGAGATGATGTCCTTGATTTCAGTAAAACCGTAGGCAGGTAGTAACAAAAACAGTGTTACTACGATTGCAATAAAATTCTTCATGACTACTTAATTCCTTTAAAAAAGTGGGTGCTGCATTCGTTTTTATATCCCAAGTCAACACCGTGGCGATATCTTATACAATAGTTACCAGCCATTGGCCCTTAATCATCGACCTGCGGTTCAGGAATCAAATCGTAGGAGCACTCCCTTCTGGAATTGGAAGTGATTAACTCCAGACCGGTCGGCCGTTGTTTACCTTCTAAATTCCCTGAGATATTCGACGTCAGCACTGCTCCACCAATTGGGATTGCCCTTCATTATCCTGATGGTTTTATCTATATCTGCACCCCTCTCTAATAAAAGCTTCACGGTATCCTCATGCCTGCCTTGAGCCGCAAAAGCAAGAGCTGTCCTCGAGCCGAAATTCATATTCACATCGGCGCCTCTGTCCAGTAAAATCTTCACAACATCACTGTGGCCCTCACGCGATGCCTCCATCAAGGCAGGCAAAAAATTCGGCGGGCCTTCATGCACATTAGCGCCTTGATCAAGCAAGGTTTTAACCTTATGAACATCGCCGGTCCTTGCTGCCGTAGTCAATGCGGTACCACAACCTGCCAGTAAAACTATAAAAAAAAGAATTGGAATAGTTGTAAATATTTTTTTCATAATCATACCCCCTCTCATTTTTCAACCTCGATCATCGCCGCCTGCAACCAATCCAACATTATCTCTTCGAACCCATCAACTGTGACGTCCGCTCGTTATTGTACTGTTTTTTGGCTATGCATTTCATTTGAGGTTACAAATAGCTCCATAGATTGCTGAGGACAAATTCATGTATCCTTTTGGTTTGTGCAGAGTGTTCCAGATGCCAACATCACCCAAGTTTTCCGCAAGCCCCCCTCGTCATCCAACCACTCAATTCTATGTCATCATATCATAATAAGTGTGGATATGACATTATTGATAACCGATCGAAATCTTGCATTTTCGTCGAGCTTAGAGATTTGTTGACTTCAGGAAGTCACAAATGACCCCGGCGGTCAGAAGAATTGGCTGTCAGCAATGTGCGCC
>CAILAO010000578.1 GCA_903832105.1 uncultured Pseudomonadota bacterium
AAATCCTCGTAATCAATGATTCCAACATTCGCTCGACCTGTCGCGCTTATGATTCCAGAAGTCACGGTCCGATTAAGCCCAAATGGATTGCCTACGGCGAGTACTATTTCCCCGACGCGGAGTTTTGATGAATCGCCTAATTGAGCCGTTGGCAGCCCTTTAGCATCGATCTTAATCACTGCGATATCACTTTCAGGGTCAGCTCCTATAACTTTGGCGTCGTAGGAGCGCTTGTCTGAAAGATTCACTTTGATCTCATCTGCATCTTTCACAACATGAGAGTTAGTTAGGATCATGCCGTCAGCCGATACAATTACGCCGGACCCCATGCCTTGGTGGCGAAAGCCTCCTCCCTGCCCAGGCCCTTTTTTGAAACGCTTTAAAAATTCATCGCCGAAAAAATCTTTAAAGGGGTGATTTTTAAAAAATGGGTCAATTTCAGATCCACCCTGCCCCATCTCCGCTTTCTTTGTAGAGCTTATGTTTACGACAGCCGGTGTAACTTTTTCCGCTACCTGTACGAAAGCATCGTCCAGTTGTTGCAGAACCGCAGGCACCCCAGCCCATAGGTTGGCCGCAGACATACACATCAACAGAAAAATACCCAAAACTCCAACTGCCTGAATCGACTTGGACCTCAAATGGCCTTTTGTCATTGATGTTTCTCCTTCTGGTTATTAAAACTTATTTGATTGGACCAGTATCCGGGATTTTAGTTCTAATTATTCTGCCGGATGAGGTACCATTCGGCAGTTCGAGCCTATAACACATCAATACCGTCAAGTGAAGTATCACTTTGATTCGATTCACGGAGATGATTCGAAAAAAAATTATACGAGTCTACCAGGTTGGAAAAATTTGGGCCAAACTAAGGCTCTTCAGTAAGGATCACCTCGAAATAGCCGGGTTCGGATTCTAAATCAGGTTTAGTTCGATCAGGATCAGTATTAATGACAATCCATCGCCACATTCCAGCCATATCTGGTGTAAACTCAAAAGATGTCCTTCCCTGTGGAACCTTCAGCAATACATATGTCCCAACCGGTCTTATAAACACTATATAAAACCCTCTACGGTCTCCTTGTCTACAGGCCCAATCGAACTGCCCGGCCTTTCCTGATTCAATGGTGGGTGACGGTCCCAAGACCGGTTGGCAGATAGACGGACCTGCATCTAGACCCTCTGATGCTAAGCTGGCAAAACTCAATCCTATGGAACAAAAGGCAATTAAAATACCCGAAGAAAAAAGCTTCGTCCTCATGAAACTGTCCAAGGGAGTGTATCCAACTCACAAATCGAGTTTAGTGAGGCCGGTTGTGGGAATATGCGCTGGCTCATGCTAAAGGATCCTCATTCTGGATGAGCGGCACTCCAAAGCCACATCAACTAAGGATAATAGAAAAGAGGGTTCCGCACTAACTCCAAACGGTAGTTTTGACCAAAATGCAATGGCCCTATTTTTTTGAGAACCTAGCCCAAACCTTTTATCTTTGCAAGAGATATACATACTTATCTGGCTCTTTGATCGGGGCAGGCCACAACAAGCTTTAATAAACAAGTTTATAAAATAGATCCAACATTATTTTATACTTGTTGTTTTTCGGACCATTTGCTATAAGACATTTGCCTTTTTGCGTGAGGTGAATCCCATGAATACCTTAGAAAACAGTCAGGAAAATCAGAACATAAAGGTTAAGGATCTCCTCGAAGACATCCGTTCCGGAATGAATGATGAAGATCTCTCGAATAAACACAATGTTACCAGGGCAGTGCTCGAAAAACTTGGTGACATGGTGTTGGAACTAAATGCTGAGCCGTACCTTACAATTGAAGGGCGAGAACAGTATGTGGCCCAGGCCGAGAAAAGTCTCCAGAATCCCGACACGGAAACATCTTCTTTTATATGTCCATCATGTCTCACTTCGTACAATACGATGTTCGATATATGTCCAAACTGCTCTGTTTCGATGCAAGAAATTATCGCTCGTGAAAATCAAAGAAGTTGTACTGATGTTGAGAGTATTGTCGGCAATTATTCTGCAGCCCTTGAAGAAAAAATACTTAAAAACGAATTCAACGAAAATATTGAATCACGCCCCTCAGAAAAGACCTCTCCAGATTCTGGAAGAGATCCTGTGAAGGAGTCGGCTGTACCCTTCCAAAGAGATACAAAAATTAAGAAAATCAATCGGGCTGACAAAACGCGTGCT
>CAILAO010000579.1 GCA_903832105.1 uncultured Pseudomonadota bacterium
CCAGACGTTCTGTTTCACTGGCACCATTAGCAGATTGCACCATAGTTAATCGTTCAGTTCCGCAGAACTTGCAAAGCTCGTCCTGGTTGGAGATTTTCCGGCCGCACGTGGGGCAATTACCAAAGTGCTTGATGACGCCGTAGAACGCGACAATGATAAGAACTGATATTACTGCGGCGACCCATATTGCGCAGAAAATCCTTGCCTTTCGACCTTCTGCGCTTCGCCCATTCGTGATAGGGCTACCAACTGGCTCCACGCCAGTTGGTACTTATAACCATCTTATTCAACTCCACAAAACCAAAAAACTTAGTTTTGAACATATTTATACTTTCAATATGGACGAGTATGTCGGTTTAGGAAAGGGGCAGCCAGAAAGCTTTTACGAGACGATGCGCGAGCTTCTTTTTAAGCATATTGATATTCCCGAACAAAATATCAACATTCTCAACGGAAAAGCCTCTAGCTTTGTTGAAGAATGCTCTCGGTACGAGCGGAAAATCAGATCTCTCGGAGGCATTCATCTTTTCGTTGGAGGCGTCGGTGTTAATGGTCATCTAGCATTTAACGAACCTGGGGAGCCGGGAACAAGTTTTGATTCACGAACGAGACGAGTCGCGCTTTCTCAAGTCACAATTAAAGCGAACGCTCGTTTTTTTTCCGATAATGAGGCCCAAGTCCCCCGAAAAGCTTTGACGGTTGGGCTCGCCACTATTATGGAGGCAAAGGAGATCATGCTTCTTGCTGCTGGTCTTCAAAAAGCTCCTGTTATTAAAAAAATTATCGAGGAACAGCCTTCCGATCTCGTCCCAGCATCAATCGTCAAAAAGCATCAAAAAAGTTTACTAGTATGCGATCTTGATGCTGCGTCTCTCGTCCGAAAATCAATTGGACACGATTCGATTGACAATGACTAATCTTTTGACAGCCTCTCGCCCGATAACCCACTGATTTCTCGAGTTCTCAGCCTGGTATGAGATTTGAATAAGATAACAGTGATGGTGTTCGTTTTACTGTACTTATTAGAATGCGTTTAGCGTTGCATTCAACTTGGAGGAAAAACCGATGAAAAACGGCTCCTTTAAATTCATTAAATATCTTCTGGCTTTTGCCGCGGTCGTCATGTTTTCTGCGTGCCAAGGTCGCAGCCAAAAGTCGATCGTTATTCCAGATCCTCAGAAGAACTCTAACGATGGAACGGGTTCTGGCACTGGTTCAGGTACAGGCTCGGGAACGGGTTCCGGCACTGGCTCAGGTACAGGTTCGGGAACGGGTTCCGGCACCGGCTCAGGTACAGGTTCGGGAACGGGTTCCGGCACAGGCTCAGGTACAGGTTCGGGAACTGGTTCCGGCACAGGCTCGGGTACAGGTGGGACAGCTAGTCAAGCTGACCTTCAGATCGATGTAACCCTCGACGACGGCACAACTCAAACCTTTATCTGGGATGGCAAAAAGCACCAAGGCAATAAGAAGTGGAAAATAGTTGACGCCAATTAATAAAAGAATCTTGTTTTATATGTAAAAAAGGCCGCTGAGAAATAGCGGCCTTTTTTATGACATGATTTTGTCGCCAGTCCGTTATACTAGCCCTGGAAAATATTTATATCTGACTCTTTTTTTATAAGCCGTGTACTGTTCATTCGACCGTTCCATGAAAACTTCTTCTCGTTCCGAACGTAACCAGTAAGTCAAAAAATAGAAACTAACACCGAGCACGTTTGTAAAATGAGTCATACCGCGAAGAGACATTGCAAGAAACATAAATGACTCAAGTGTGTAGTTTGGATGCCTCATGATTTTGAAGAATCCAAAATCCACAAGTCCTTTGTCAACCATCACGCCAAACTTCGTGAACATATTCCAAATACTTGCCGTATACAAAACATTTAACAGAAATTCGGTCACAACCATGGCATAGAAAATCGGACCTTCCGAAATCACAGGAAGTAGCCCCTCGGGTTCAGGAGCAATCTGCCATATTGCAACACCTAAGAGAGGGCCGTAGCAAAAGGCATTGGTCATCCAGCCCATCACAGTGAAATCGATATTTTTAATGGACACCCATGGGGGAATTTTTATGATGGAATGAACATAGCCTAATAAACACCCGATAATTGTAATGGACCATAGAGACAGACGAAACACAGTGAATACTTGATCAAGAGAGAGTGATGCTGGACCGCATTTCATCAGAGTCATAATGTTTGTCCAAGTCACCGAACACCAGAGCATGATCGACCAGGGTTGAGTAAGATCAGCATGAACAATTCGTATTGGCTCATTATTCGGCAGAAGATACTCAACAATTGTGTTGATGTTTGACGAAAGAAATCCAATTAAAGCAAACGCAAACGCATAGGCAATTAAAAGATGTAAACTCCAAATTACGGCCATCATTCTTATGGGTTTTTCCCCGATTTTATCGGCAATGTAGCTTGGTTTAAATCGAAGTTTTTCCCAAATAAAAAGTGCCGGAAAACGTCTCTTAAACGTAAAGATCAGCAGGTAAGCAACAAAAAATATTCCGCAACTTAATACCTTTAGCTCAAGCTCCCAATTCCTCGACTTTAAAAATGGCGAGAAAATATGTTGGATACTGTAGACAGTCACAAGTCCCCAAAAGGCCGCAAAAGGAATCGAGAAAAGAAGTATACCTGCAAATTTTAGAAACCGTTTCATGCGAAAATTCTGACACATCCATAAACTTACAAGATATTTACCGCAGAAAGCCAATAGCCCTATGCGATGTTTAATAAAAAGATATGATTCAGCGCACACAAGCAGTATTAGAACCATCGCCTCAAAAAAGTTGAGCCAAAAGCTCTGAGAAAAGACAACCAAAAAAGTCTGGACCGTATATTCTCCTACGGGATAATGTAAAAGATTGAAGTCGCTGCTTTCTAACTTGTTCTTTAACGAAATGATTTTAGCGCGGGCGCAAGGAGCGCTCTCTTCTACAATCTCAATTTTTCCGACATTTTCTCCCAGTTCAGAGCCAGTACCAAAGACATTCAATCGATCTCGCACTTTAAACCCGTGATTTTTCCCTAAACACACCACAAGTTCTGGGCCATTCTGTTCAGAAACAAATCCTTGACGGCCGTGCGGAAATAGTAGCGAAGAAGAGTCCAATGAAAACACCGCCTCTCCATGCCCGGCAGATTTCACTGATGCAAAACCTAATTCCGTACGAAACCCCTGATGAAAGCGGTAGATGGGAACACGCTGACTGTTTGACAAATCAACTTCATTTGGAACTTCAACAGAAAAGGTCCCGTCTGCTGAAACCGGAGGAAGCGAAATGTGATAAGTTTGATCCCGATGTAGTGGGATAAGAGCAAGTATTCCGAGAGTTAACGTGAACAAAAGGCCGATTAAGTAAGCGATAAACGGCCAAAAGTGTTGTCGCATTGCCTGCATTTAACCAATAGAAAGATGAACCAAATTATTTTCTAGAATAGAGAGACCTTCTCTCTGACACTCTTCTATTATTTACAATTAGTTCGCGCCAGGACGAATCAAATTGCCTCGCATGAAACTGAATCCAATTTGCTTCTTTCGCCCGCCAAAAAACCACTCGTCTTTGATCGGCACAAACGAAAATCGTGATGTCGCCATGCGTGATCTTCTTTCTCATGAAACATCCGTATTTTTCAGACAAAACTTTGACCACAACCCAGTAAAGTCTGTTCCAATCGGGAATAACATCGGTCGTTGCCGCAAAATAAACCGCCGACCCAATTTTACCATACACGCCGCCAGCGTATGGCACCGCATTTTTTAGAGAACGGTTGATTGCAATATGTTTTAAGGTCGCCTGGTTTCTTATTTTAGGATGAAGTACGGCTTCTTTTTCGGGAGTTTCGACAATATTCTGATTTTCCTCCACATTTATGTTTTGCGCATCCCCTCTGTCAATAAGCAACTCGTTCCAGTTAAGAACTCCGTCTTTGTCAAACTGAGGCCCCGCTCGTTCCGTATCAAGGCTTGACCATGTCATTGAACAAGCCGTCAGCCCAAGCGCTATCACGGCGTAAAAAAAAGATTTTTTACAGAGCAGCGTTCTCGAAATGGTTCTCGGAGATTTCGGCAAAACGTAACTCCTGGCCACCACATTGTCCGAATACTGTGTACTGTTCGATGTGAAGTTATATTCTAACAGGATAACTTATCTTATCAAATTTACTTAACTAACCGAAGTTAAAACAAAAAGGTAGACCCTAGTATACTGACTTCTTGAGCTTCTTCATCGAAGTCTATACTTTAGACCAAAATCAAAGTGTCTCATCGGGCGATGAGCTAAATACCTTCCGGAAACACCGCATATCATGCTGTATTTATAGAGTAATTTTATATTGAAAATTTTCCCTAAAGTTGCTCATAAAAGCGACCGACCTACAATACAGAGGGAAAAAACGGGGATCTTCCACAAGGAAAACCAATCCGGAGGCCTTAAAGTTATGAAGACAATTCATACATTCTCAGCTTTAGTTGCTTTTTCGATCTTGCTCGCCATGTTCGCATGCAGCGATTCTTTCTCCTCGAAGAAGCAAAGCTTCAAAGGTCAAAACACCGTGCAGTCGGTTGAGACAGAAACCAAAAGCGAGGCCAAGAAACAAAGCGAACCTCCGGCGGAAGAGTCTACGACAAGCACCGCCAGCGAGGAGCCCGAACTTGTCGACGAGCCCGCCGCTGTATCCGGAGCATTCCTGACGGTAGAAATATGTGATGGAACACTGCTTGTTTGTACTCGGGCGATGCAGAACCATACGGATCCGAGTGGCCTTGACCAACTCGGATGCGGATTTTACGCAAAATGCAACAAATCACCAATCACAGACTGTAACAAAGTCTCAGCAGCACGCTTTGTTAGTGATCTTCAAAAAGTTAGTTTTTTGGACCTTGCAAAAAATACAATTCCAGCAATATCGCAGGAAATTTCGGACGATCCTGCAGTCGATTGGCCAATTATAATTTCGATTGAAGAAGGGAAGAAAGCTGATGTACGGGCGGTGGAAATTTCGGGACTATTCAACTGCATGTAATTTTTCCGCGCTAAATAGACTCTGCTGAAAACACTTTTTCAGCAGAGTCGTATCCCGATGCGACATATTGATATCACGAGATCCTTCGGCTACGCCTCAGGATAG
>CAILAO010000580.1 GCA_903832105.1 uncultured Pseudomonadota bacterium
CGTTGTTATCCTGAATCGGTCGTTATGCCTTTTCCACGCCAAAAAGTAATAGCTTCAATTGTCAGCCGGAATAAAAAAGGTGAGTTGGAGAAGAAATTTGAATACACGATTGATCCGAAAAGCTATTTTATTAATTGCGAACGGGAGAAACTTCCTGTATTTGATGTTGTTCATTCGGGAGATTTGAGCAAAAAAGTAGATATCGTTTTGTTGCCTGAAGGCTATACCGAAGGACAGGAAGAACTATTTAAAGCTGATTGCAAAAAATTTGCCGAAGAATTTTTTGCATATGCTCCGTATTCACAAAACAAACACAAGTTCAATATTCGTGGGGTATGGGTAGCTTCAAAGGAAGAAGGACCGGATGTTCCAGGGGCAAATATATGGAATAAAACCAAGCTGAATGGTTCATATTATACTTTCGACTCGGAACGTTATCTGATGATTAAAGATTTTCAGGGTGTGCGCGATGTGGCTGGAAATGCTCCTTACGATTACATTTACATCCTAGCAAATACACCAAAATATGGGGGTGGCGCCATTTATAATTTCTATGGAATAAGTGCCGCCCATCATCCCGAAGAATCGGGTAAGATTTATATACATGAGTTTGGTCACCTCTTTGCCGGTTTGGGCGATGAATATGTTGGTGGAGTTGAATATTCTGAATTTTATCCGACTGATGTGGAGCCCTGGGAACCAAACCTAACTAACTTGGTTGATTTTGATAAGAAATGGAAGAACATGTTACCTGAAGGAAGTTCGATTCCGACACCGGACAAAGGGCGGAAAGCCGAAACACTGGGTGTCTATGAAGGTGGTGGATACGTGTCAAAGGGCGTTTATCGCCCGTGGGTAAATTGCCTGATGAATAATCTGCATACGATTGATGTTTTTTGTCCGGTTTGTAGTAAAGCGATTCAGGATGCGATCGATTTCAATTGTAAATAAAATTTGTACTGCCGGCAATGTTTTTAGTTAATGAAAATTATAGAGTACTTTTGCAATTTTTGCAAGATGCGATGTCAATTTAATTGTTCAGCGAATCACAATTTATAAGTGAAATTTGATTCCACATAATGTTTGAAATTGTCCAAAATTGATTGCCATCCACCTTTTTGTAATTCGATTGAATTTTTACTTTCTGCTTCGAAACTTTCAATGATAGTTGTAGCGTTACCTTCCGGAGTAAAACTGATATGTACTTTTCGGCCATCAAAAAGGGTATAAATAATCAGTTCGTGTGTCTTTATTTCGTTGTATGCCCCGGCAAAATCAAAGCCAAAACTCCCATCTTTGGCTTCCATTCGCGAAAGAAAACTTCCTCCAACCCGAAAATCGTTTTCGGCCCTTGGGGTATGCCAGTCTTCAGTGGCATTGTTCCAGTGAGTAATGTGTTCGGGCAAAGTCCAGAATTTCCAGACATGATTAACCGGAGTATTGATAGTTGCTTCAACGTTAATGATTGTTTTGTCGGTTGTTCTCATAAGTCAACAATTAGTTGATTATAAAAACAATAAAGGTGCAATTTGTTCATTTATAGGTGTTGATTTTCAGATTGATTGTTCTGAACGTTTAAAAATTGAGCTAGTTTATTTATTGCAAGCTGTTATTCAGTAATTTCTTTCGTTTTCTTTTCAGTAGGAGGTGGTGGCGTTTGAGTCACCTTCTTTTTTTTCGCTTTTTTCACCTTTTTAGCCTTTTCTCCCTTCTCCTTTGACATCTTCTTCTTGGAATCCACGGCGCTAGCTGGTTTTTCTTGGATTTCGCTGAGCGGTATGACGAGTCCGCCTTTTTTCACTAGTTCATTAGTGCTTGCTTGTCCTCCCCAAAAAACGATTGCGGAACCGGTATTAATGGCCGTATGAAGATAGCGGCCTTCGATATTACCCTTGAGTAAGAGCTTATACCATTTATTTTCATTAATATCGTAAATCGCCCCGTCATCTTTAACTTCGTTATTATCTGTGAGTCCTCCAAAAATGATCATCTTGTGGTCTGCGAGAACCGCCGAGTGAAGCGTTCGTGCGGAAGGAGCGGCAATTTGCGAGAGTGGCTTCCAGGAATTTTTTTTAGGATCATAAATCCCGCCATCATCTAAATGTGCTGAATTATTCCAACCTCCCCAAACAATCATCTTAGAACCGGTCCATACTGCGGAATGTCCGTACCGAGGGGACGGAGCGCCAGCATTCGAGATAGGAGTCCAGGATTTATTTTTTAGACTGAGCCGTGCACCGTCTCCGAGTGGTCCAGCCTCGTCACTCCCAAGTCCGCCCCATATAATCATTTCACTTCCGGTCCAAAGAGCGACGTGGTTGCTTCTTGGAGACGGCGCTCCTTCGGCGAGTGGTTCTTCGCTTTTATCTTGGCTGTCACCATCTTCTTCTTTCTCGGAGTCAGCGGGCTTGGGTGCTTCTGGCGCTTGTTCGTCTGCCAGCTTATCAAGGGAGCTTTTGTTCTCCTCTCCACCCTGAGATTTCTTAAAAGTTACGGTCTTCCCGGGAATCTTGACCCACTTGTTCTTTTTTGGACTATAAATCCCGCCATTTCCAAGAACATTTTCGTTGTCAATCCCACCCCATACAAGCATCTTTTTATACGAAGAAGCCCAAACTGTCGTATGATGCGATCTGGGAGAAGGGGCGTTTTTTATGTTAATATTTTTCCAATGATCGTCTGCCGGATCGTACAGACCCCCGGAAGCGAGTTTTTCATCTTTTCTACGAAGTGCTTCACCGCCCCAAACGAGCATGGCTGATCCGGTCCAAATGGCGCTATGAGCAAACCTATAGTGGGGCGCATACACATCAGTGATGCTCTTCCAAGTATCATTTTCAGAGTTATAACGTCCTCCTCGGCTGGCCTGCATTGAATTTACCGCGTTGTTCGTTCCACCCCAGATGATCATCTCACTTCCAGTCCACAATACAGTTGCCGACTCGGCTGGTGGTGGAGCCCCTACTGTCGCTAATTCATCAGCCTGAACTTCGTAAACCTTAGCCGCTTGAACCTGCTTCGGAGGCGTTACGCAAGAGGTCACAAAAAAATATGTAAAAGCAGACGCTGTAAAAAACATCGATACGACTATCTTGAAGTAACTATTAAAACAAATCACGCCTACCACCTCGCCTGATATGACATTACTTTTGATTCGGAGCCAGGAACGGTTTCAAGAGATCAATTGGCAAAGGGAAGACAATTGTTGTCTTTTGTTCTGGCGACATAGCCATAAGTGTTTGGAGGTAGCGAAGTTGTATAGTAACGGGGTTTCCCGATAGTTTGTCGGCGGCTTCCTTAAGTTTTGTTGCCGCTTGATTTTCTCCTTCGGCAGCAATAATTTTGGCACGCCGTTCCCTTTCCGCTTCTGCCTCTTTTGCCATGGCGCGTTGCATGTCAAGGGGGAGGTCGATATGTTTAACCTCGACAGCCGACACTTTAATACCCCAATTATCAGTGTTTTCGTCCAAAATATGCTGGAGCTCCGCATTGATTTTATTTCGTTCGACAAGGAGTTCATCCAACGTGTGACGCCCTAAGACAGACCTTAAATGGGTCTGAGCGAGCATCGTTGTTGCGTAAAGATAGTTTTCCACATTGATGACTGATCTAATCGGGTCAACAACTCTAAAATAAAGGACGGCGTTGACTTTAAGAGTGATATTATCGCGACAAATAACGTCTTGGGGATCAATATCCATAGTGATCGTTCTTGTCGAAATTCGCACCATCCTATCGATGAAGGGGATCAAGATAATTAATCCAGGACCTTTTGCATGACCAAGAACGCGACCCAAGCGAAAAACAACGCCCCGTTCGTATTCCTGCAAAATACGAACCGACATAGCAAAGAATAATGCCACCAAGACTAGAACAAACAAGAACCCAAATTGCATACCAATTCCTCCCCATCAACTTACTGATTTGATAAACGTTCGACCCATAGTTTTAAACCTTCAACCGAGACGATGCGGACTTTTTCTCCAGTCTTGAGTTGAAGTATTGAATAGCTAGATGCATCATCCGATGCGCTCGAGATATGAGACTTAACTTCAGCTGACCAAATTTCACCGTTTATTCTTATGTTACCTCGTCCGTCCGTAAAGTCTTCAATGACCTCTCCAACGGCGCTCAAAAGAGACTCCTTCCCGGTTGCAACTTTGGAGCGAGTTGATCGTAAAACGAGACAGCCGATGGCTAAGATAGCAAATCCAATAGCGAAGACCCCCGGGGCGATCGCATACCAAGATATGCGAAGTCCTTGCTCATTTGAAGGGTCAACTAAGAAAATTGAGCCCAAGAGAAAAGCAATGAGCCCCCCGATTCCCATCACGCCAAAACTCGCCAAAAAAATCTCAGCGATCATAAGTCCCACGCCGACCAGTATAAGGGCAGCAGCGCCATAGCTGATGGGGAGGACAGACGTTGCAATGAGAGCTAAAATCATGCAAATTACACCTGCGACCCCTGGAAAGATGACGCCTGGATGCGTTAGCTCAAATCCAATACCGATGAGACCTGCCATAAACAAGAGATAAAAAAGATTAGGGTTCGATAAAATCTCAAGAAGCTGTTGTCTGAATGACTTCTCGAACATTTTGGATTCCGCCCCGGCAGTTGCTAGAGTGACCGATTCCCCCGAATGCATTTTGATCGTTTTGCCGTCGATTTCTTGAAAAAGAGAGTCAACATCTTTTGCCACGACGTCGATCACTTTATGTTGCAGCGCCTCTTCGTCCGTGATGGAGACAGATGTGACGACAAAAGAACGAGCCATTTCGACATTCCGATCTCTTGTTTTTGCGATCGATTCGATAAAAGCAACTGTGTCATTAAGAACTTTTTTCTTAATATCATCTTTTCCGTCAGATTTTTCACCGCCACCAATGTTTTTGCCGTCAGCTTCGACGGGGTGCGCTGCTCCGATATTAGTTCCAGGTGCCATGGCTGCAATATGTGCAGAGAGAGTAATGAATGCGCCGGCACTTCCCGCTCTCGACCCACTTGGCCCCACCCACACAACAACAGGTGTCGAAAACGCCATGATCGACTTCACCATTTTTCGCGTGGATTCAAGTGATCCACCAGGCGTATCCAAGATGACGAGTAAACCAGCGTAGTTTCCGGTGGCAACTTCATTCATCGCGGCATCGAGGATGTCCTCCGAAGCGGGGCCGATAATGCCTATTTCGACCTTGAGCCAGTGACCAGATGATGGGACCGTTACGCCTTTTTCTGACGCATAAAGAGGACGTTGAAAAGAAAACTGAAGAGAGAACATTGCAAGAAAAAGAGCCCCCACACTCAAAAAGGCGAGAAAACGCCAGCACGTGTTAAGAATCTCTTTTTCCGCTTTCCTTTTAATTCTTACTTTCATGAAATAATCGCCCTTTTCTCGGCAAGTTTGGACATAACGACTTTAAGATCTTCCCACGTTGGTCTTTTGTATTCCGGAGAGCATAGAAGGTCTCTAGGATGAAAAGTTGGAAGAATTTCGTATAATCTTTGATCTTCACCCAGCGAGGTGTTGGACCATTGGCCGCGAACCTTTTGGAAATCGATACTTTCGCCAAGTAGTGCTTTAGCGGCAAATGAACCCAGCGTAATGATTACGAAGGGAGTGAAACGTCTCAACAACAAATTCAGTTGAGCTTGGGTGGTGTTTACCTTTTCTGGAGAAGTCACTTCAATATTTTCAAGGATAACCTCTCCTTCACCCAGTCCCATTGCGAACGCCATTTTAAGTAGAAGTTCACGCTCGGCTTCGGTAAAACTCAGGTCTTTATTTGAGACTAAGATGCCCCGCTCGTTTACTAAGAGTCCATCACCCAAGAAACAGACTTTTATCTCTCGCGTTTTTTGAGATGAGATTAATGAGAGAAGAGATGATTTAGAAAGAAAAGGCCAAAGCTGACCTCTTGCCTTAAGCCATAAGTAATAGTTCTTCACTTTTTCACGGTGTTCCACTGATTTCAAAGAAATTCCCTTATCTCAGTTGAATGGATTTCACTTTGTTCATCTTTATAACATAGGCAGAGTGCATGGCGAATAGATATTATATTCTTAAATAACGGCTAGTTGTGTTGAGACCCTCACGCCTTACTGTTGCCGTTATTTAAATTTACAAACTATCGGGTTTTTACAGTACGCCTCAGGCCAAACGCTATGGCGTGTACTCAATTGGCCTGAAACCCTTCCAGCGCTTAGACTTAGTCTTTGACGTCATCTTGTTGCCTAATCATGATCTCTCTCGGAATACTTTAGCTTAGCCAGCCGACTTTGCCGTGAATTAGCTGAAAATCTCGGCGAAATAGCTAAGGTTTCAGAGAAAAGATCACGTTTATGCCTCAAGAGTAAGCAGAAGCGGATGTCTACGATTTTA
>CAILAO010000581.1 GCA_903832105.1 uncultured Pseudomonadota bacterium
GTGACCAAGTTTTTGTTGTGATTGACTTTGGAAAACTTGAAGACCATCTTTTTCGGCAGCGTCCCCCCAAGAGGCCCTCTTCGAAGCATATTCAATGGAAAGATGGTTTCTTATATATTGGAGAATTGGTTTTACATCGAATTCTGGAGGTTCGATAGAAAGTTGATTGAAGCTTGGAGTCTTCCACTGGACTCCGAGGTCATAAAGCGTGACCAACGGAATTTTATCGCCGATTTCCGAGGCTAACCTTTTTAAGAGAGAAGTTGAAAAGACATGGTCGATCAAAATCAATTTTGGCTTTTTAACGGCGATGGTTCGGATGAGCGATATCCACTCATCATCCATTAAGGAGAGGCGATTTTTGAGGAATTCTTTAGCATCGTCATCGAAAGACAAAATCTTGATTTTGGAGTCAAGTGCGGGTGACATGCTAAACGCATCTCTGATAGCAAAATCCCATTTCCTGCAAAGTGCTCCAATTGAATCACCTGCATCTGAAAGGTAGAAAATAGAGATGATCACTGCGATTGCAAATGGTCTCAGAAACGTTTCGATCCAAAAAAAGACGCCACGAAAATTCCAATTAGAAATCAGGTTTTTGGCAGTTTGAAAAGTCATTGCAGTTGACTCATGACTCCTTTTTCTTCGCTTTTTTTGATAGCAACGTCACAAATTGTTCCTTTTGAGAACGAGAGAGACCCGTAATCAATAAACCATGCAAATAATTCTCACCAACAATACGCCCCCATCGCACCTCGCTAATAATAGATGTGAGTTTGTGGGCTTCAAGTTCATCTTTTAAATCCTTAGGAAGAGGATCAAAATGCAGCTTAAACTCTGCGCCTGTCGCGTAAAACTCCGTAAGTTTAATGGCAAGCCCATCCGCGGAAAAATCGACAATTTGACCGGTAGATTTGTTTGCAGATTGACTCATCAAAATTGATAGGTTTAAGTCGTCCTGAGGAGCAAAGCGCTGTGACTTTCGCTGAATACCAGCCGACTTGTTATAGGCGGCAAGCAAGGCCTTCACGTCGGCATCGCGTCGTCTAAACGGATTATATTCATGAGATTCGATGAGTTTATCGCTATGTCTGAGTCTGATGTATCGCAAGTGTAATTCTTGCTGACTGTTTTGTTGCAAGAAGCTTCTTGTGATCGAACTTAGCATGATTTTATAATGATCACAGTTCGATGTCAGACGCTTTGCGAAACCAATGCCGCTTCCGATGAGTGCGAGATCAATCTGCTGCGCTTGGCCAAGATTACCAAAAAAGACGGGTGCGGTATTTATTCCGATTCGAATGGGATAGATGTGGTCTCCGGATTCTTTTCTTATGAGCGAAAGGTTAAGCACCTCATGTGCGATTTCACGTCCGCAAAGTAGGGCCACTTCAGCATGGTTTTCATGGAGGGAAAAAAGAGGGTGCGTAGGCTCATAGCGGCATCCAAAAAGACATATTATACTATCACCAATAATACGGTCGGTCATGCCACCATGCAGGTGAACAACCTTCTTAATCAATTCTAGATGTAGTTTGAATTCAGCGATTGTTTTCTCAGTAGGCTGTGATGAAGCCGCTGATGCGAAGCCAGTAAACTCGATGCACATAATGCTAACAATCTGCTCAGACGCATCTAACTTGAAGTAAGATGCGTCTCTGACCGCGTGTTGAAGCTGCTCTGGTGGTAAGTTGTCTTTTAATGCTTGTCCCATCCTCAGTGTTTTTCGCTCAGCTTCGCTTACGAGGCTTGAGGTGGTAATGATCTGCGCGAAGACTGCCGAAATAAATGGAAAGAGAACCGGGAGAATAGTATTGAAATAGGAGAAACCGATGACTCCGATCAAAGGGACAAGCACTGGTAAAGATAAACCCCATAGCCACAAGAATCTAGCTGGTAGCATCACCGAGCCTATAAAGGCAAGGGCAGCAAGGATCCAAATAAGGGCTAACTCACAGTTGTAATGCTCAAACCAAGTGCCCTTGATTGCAGTATTAATCATCGAAACAAAAACAAAGTCTGAAGGGACTTTGCCTATTGGCGTGTGTAACATGCTATGACCGTATGGTTCAGGGCTTATAATGACGATATCACCCGCTGAAATGCCGTCCTCTGCATATCCAAGAGAAGCGCTTTTCAACGCTTTTTTTAAATCCATCATATTAAAAAGATACTGGTCTGGATCGACGTAGTTGATGAGAAGCCGATCTTTCCAATCTAAGTGAATTCGATGTCCGTTTAGGATGGGACCTAACGAATCGACATCAAGATAGTCACCAGCAAAAAGAGCGAGATGAGGAGTTACATGCGTCTGAGTGTTCCACAAAAATGGATACGTGTATCCTCCTTCCAGAAAAATTATATGTCCTTTGTTTGAGAAGCCTTCTAGCAGATTCCTGGAGGGGGGCGATTCATGCTGTTTAATGTCAGTCCAGGTCCACTTCGCTGCCCTTTTTTCATCGTCCGAAAACCATCGACCTATGTTTCTGTAAATAGACCTGAAGCCAAAAAACCCGTGAGAAGAAAACATTTGATTTGATTCTGTGACAAAACGATCAGAAAAAACGCTAGGAAAGAAGATCGGAGCGAAACCTTTCTCCTTCGGAAATAGTTGATCGATTTCACTTTGGGTCGGCCCTTGCTCGGGTAAAATATGGTTGATGAAAATTGCTTTTGGTTTTTGAGCGGACAAGATCCTTAAAAACTGAATCCACTCCGAAAATTCAGGTAAGGAAGGGTTAAATTGAGGAATATCCGAGGGATCATATTCACTTAACGAAAATATTTTTATCTTTGGATCATGAATGGGAGTCTGATGAAGAAGTGATCGCGCAGCAAAATTAACCTTATTGACAATCAAAAGCAAACGATCACCGACTTCGGATAGGTATAGAAGTGAAATGATCAGTGATGCGGAAAAAACCCTTAAAACAAGGTGTTTATTAAATAAACGTTCGCGAAAAGTTAAATTTTCAAAGGAGAAATAATAGCGAATTGGTTTAAGTCCACTCATATGGTTCATAAAACTCAGGGCAACGGCTTTTCGTCATCCGGCTTCACGTCTTTCTCGGGATTAAAGAGTTTGCTTAAGCGAGTTTCGAGTTGTCCTATAGTGACGGGCTTTGCCAGAAGCTGAAAGGACTCAATTTCTCCGCTAAACTTTTCTGCGACGCCCGGTTCATTGGCGAGGCAGCTAATAAACAGGCATTTTACCGGAATTTCAGCCTTTTTTATCTTTCGGTAACATTCGATGCCATGCATCTCAGGCATAATAATATCCAAACTCACGAGGTCGGGTTTTGACTCCTTCAGTTTTTCAAGGGCTTCTATGCCGTTTTGGGCTGTGCCGATGACCCTCATGCCAATCTGCTCATAGATTTCCTTGAGTTCAGCTAATACAGCTGGCGAGTCGTCCACCACCAATACGGTTTTCCCGTTCCATGAGTATCGCGGTTTCGGTACTTCTTTCGATTCCATGATATTGTCCCTGATATTTTCCCAAAAGGCCATTAAGAGGAAAGGTCACTACGATCTACAGCTAGGGTAGCATATTGGACTTACTCCGTAAACCCACGTTAGTTCTTGTGAACCGCAACTGTTCCCGTTTTTGTTGAGGTTCCGTCTGTGATGTAACTTTGTCGTGAATTAGCTGAAGATCTCGGCGAAAAAGTTAAAGTTTCAGAGAAAAGATCACGTTTATGCCTCAAGAGTATGCAGAAGTCGATGTCTACGATTTTAAATTGAGTACACACCCTGCACTCTTTAGATTTGATATCATTGAATTTAATCTTAGGATAGGATTTCTGGGTGGTTGAGCGAAGTGTTTTAAAAACTGTGCAATTATAATCTGTTATAGGTTTTCTTCTGGGTTTTTACCTGTCCGTTTTACGACAGTTTATAGATTAATCCAGTGAATGGTGATATTTTTCACCAAGTTCTGGGTTAGTGTTCTCAATACGCGGGATTTTTCGAACATAGCGGAATTGAAAAGTTAAGGGAAACTTCTATGACCAAAAAGCCAGAAGGGAAATTGGATCTGCATCAGTCAAAGAAAAGATCTGCTGGACGTCAGTCGTTAGAAAAGCATTTTCAAGGTGAACTGCTAGACATCGGGCGGGGCACTAAAATCAAGGTGAGAGTTCTTGACGTTTCCCCTCGCGGCATAGGTTTTCTAACGACCGAATCACTTGCCGTTGGAAAACGCTTTCGATTGATTTTGGATACGTATTCATGTGAACTTGAAATTGCACACTGCCAGACACATCTTGGAATTGAAAACCTGTTTCGGTGTGGTGCTTTTTCAAGAGATCAGGACGCTAATCTTCAGGAACTTATTTCGGATTTTCTTGAGGAGGTCATTGACTCTTTAATGCCAGTGAAGATCGAATAAATGTCTCTTTGGTTTCAAAAAAAACTACGCTTACCCCCTTTTGAACGCGGTTTTCACCTGATTACGAGGGAGATCCTGGGTGTTTTGCCCGAGATTGCCGAAGTCAAAACCGGTCTTCTTCATATTTTCATCCAGCATACGTCAGCTTCTCTTTCGATCAACGAAAACGCCGATCCAGATGTGGCCCAAGATCTGGAAAAATCTTTTTCTCGGATTGCCCCCGAAGGACACTTTTATACGCACGATTCTGAGGGATCCGATGATATGCCTGCACACGTGAAGGCATCTCTTCTTGGCAACTCCCTCACCATTCCAATAACCGACCGAAGCCTCGCCATGGGAACCTGGCAAGGAATCTACCTCTGCGAGCACCGTAATAATGCTTCGGGGAGGAATTTGGTTTTGACAATCATGGGCACCTAGTACCCTGTCAATTTTGATTTTGTACATTGACGCCGGCAGTCCGGCCAGAGAGCCGATAACCGGCCAGGACCCTGGTATCCTGGGTCCGGATCACAGAATATTATTTTTTAATTTTTTGCTTGCTTTCAAAATGTTTTTGCTTTTAGTCGTCAGCGAATTCTTTTTGGAGGTATTTTATGCTTAATAATTTTAGGATTTATCAGGCGGCTATTCAGTTCTATCATTTGTGCAAAAGGCTTCATCTTCCGAGTCATGCGAGGGATCAGCTTTTGAGGGCAGCTTCGTCGATCGGAAATAATATCGGAGAAGGGTATGGAA
>CAILAO010000582.1 GCA_903832105.1 uncultured Pseudomonadota bacterium
CTTTTTTAAGAAAGAACCGAAGTAGAACCCGACTGCCAAAACATTTGACAGTCTCTCGGAAATTTTCTCACCACAAACAACGGACATAACACGCTGAAATATCTACTTTATATTTAATTTTAGAAATTTAACTAAAGTTTTTTTCAAGCCTTCCGAAAAACAAGGAGAACTTGAGCCGGATACCACAGGTTATGGCTCAAATATTCCATGGAGGAATACACGAGAGAAAACGTTCAATTTTTTAGAGGAGTATATCTATGTGTAGAAAGACATCTTTGGAACGCAAAGGTTCCGCTATTTTTTTCTTTGTTTATCTTTTCTTGTTGATTCAAACCTCATGTGGCGACACGGCGCAATTTAAAGGGAACCCCGCATCGCTAGACGTTGGCAAATACACCACATTTTCTCAGTCATTCCCCGCTGCGATCGTTGGTGATAACGCCGTGACGTTTCAACCTGCGGAAAGACGCGTCACACAGGAAATTTCTCTCTTAAAAGCGGATCCTACGACCCTTACTCTTCAACAAGTCACAAGACCAAGGCATAAAGAAATCTTCAACCAAGGACACGACGGAGCTCCAGCGCACTCAAATTTCAATATCTCAGAAGGGAAGAAACTCGACCTTTTACTACTTGTTGACGACTCCTACTCAATGGAAGCACAGCAAGAAAAGCTGGCAGCAAAGCTAGAACCCCTTCTTTCAAAGCTTCAGGACGTCAATTGGCGAATTGCCGTTGTCACGACATCATCCAGTTGCCTTCGCCTTAATCGAGTTATTGAAAAAAGCGATACTGATTACCTCAAAGCTTTCCAGAACGCTGTTAAGGCCGGAACCGGCGGCGATGATGTCGAAATGGGCATTAAAATGTCTATTAAAGGGCTTAAGGGAGAATGTCTAGGACAACCGACAAAACCTTGGATTAGAGATGCCTCAACTGTCGCAGTTCTCTTACTGACGGACGAGGACAACTGCGGTCGAAGCGAAAACTGGACTGACCCCACCATCAGACCTCGCTGGGAACAGTGTTTTGTCGATTCAGAGGGAGGTCAGGCGACGCTCCTTGTTGATTATCTAAAACAAATCCGTCCGTCCAATTCTGCAGATCCCGCAGCATCTCCAACAGAAGCAAAAATCTATGGCCTTTACTGGCAACCAAATAGCAATGACTGCGACTATGCAAACATGGGCTCTTTTGGACAGCGTGCTGCAAAATACGCAGATATTGTCAACACGACTAAAGGTATTTCAGGCTGTGTTTATAACTCTGACTACGCAGGCATCTTGCAATCTATTTCTGAAAACGTCGCAAACATTGTTCGAACTCAATTTCCAATTAGCGATATTCCAGATCCGGGTACTCTCAAAGTCTTTGTCGATAGCAAAGAAATACAGACGCCAGATTACGAGCTTGTCGGTAAAACGATCACGTTGAAAAAATTTGACCCAGCGGCAAAAGTTATTGATATCAACTACATCGTTGGAGCGGAACCAAAAACGTCAGTTTTCCCGCTCAAAGCAGCCCCCGTCGCCAGTACGCTAACGGTAGAAATGAAGGTCAGCGGTGTAATAACAGACCCTGGAGCTTATCAAATTCAGGCTTCACCACGCGCTATCGCATTTGATACGCTGCCTCCCGACCGCGCAAACATTACCTTGAAATATCATGAAAACATTCCTCTTAAAGACGTTTTTGATCTCGGCTCTATTGATATCGATGACACAGAACCTATCAACGTCGCTATTGATAGCGTTCCAGTTAATGATTTTCAAATTGATACAAAAACAAATCTTTTGGCATTTCCCGCGCCGCCAGCCGATGGCGCCGAGATTAACTTGTCGTATAGAAGACCCGAAGATACGGTTGAACAGTACAAAGCCATACCTGATGCCTCGTTAGCCGAAACGATCACTGTCGTTGATTTTGACACGCACGCACCTATTCAGGCGGTTTTAAAAGAGGGCGATCTCATCCTCCTTCGAAGTGACATCATCGACGACCGAAAGATTCTTGTCACTTATGATTTTGGCGTTTTAAAGAACATGTCATTCAAGATTCCGACCGAACCACTTTCTCACTCAATTCAATTCACAGTTGGCACCACACCTGAAGAACAGGAAAAGTGCAAAGACTTTTCGATCACAGACGACCTAGTCGTATCCTTCGTCTGTCCAATCGAGCCAATGCCAGCCGTTCGAGTCGATTACAAATATATCATGCAGGAATTTAGAGAATTTAAGATAGATCTTGGGTCTAACCCGAAAATCACCCCCAAGTTGATCCAAGAAGGCGCCTGGAAGGTTTTTGTTGATGATCGGGAAATTGATACTTTCAGCATTAGTGGAACAACAGTTATAATACCAGAAGATGTTACGATCGATCCCTGGGCGACAATCAAGGTGGTGTTGGGCCTATGGTTGCCGACGAAATGATGTTGTTGTTGAGAAAGAAATTGGGTGTGTACTCAACTAGCTTGAAAGCTTTGTCAATCTTAGGTTTTATCTTAATCTTCGACTTATAACTTTAACGTGATCTCTTTCTAAAAACTTTAGCTTTGACTCTC
>CAILAO010000583.1 GCA_903832105.1 uncultured Pseudomonadota bacterium
ATAAGATTATGACAATGATTAAGTCTAAGTCTTTCAAGGATTTCAGCCTTAATCCAGTGCCATTCAGTACACGCCCTAGTGTCCTATCTCGACCTCCCTCTCTAAACACTTTTACTGCCTCGTAAATGTATAAGTCACGTTTGCGGTAGCACAGGTGCCTTCACTATCACAACTTGTAGCACTTACTGTGGCTGTGAATGAAGAACCGTTAAAAGGTGTAAATGACACAGAACATTTGGTGGCATCACCAACAGCGCCGGAACAACTTTGCGCGCTTGACTCTACCGCTGACTTAAATTCAGCTTCGAATTTCGTCGGATCATCTACAGTAAAAGTTTTCGAAGGAAGATCTTGGCAAGAAGCTCCCGTTACGCAAACCCTGGCTGTCATAAGATAGTTTCCTGGAGTGATGGTTTCTGGAAAGCCTGGCAGTGTCGTTTTACCGGTGGTTGACGCTGCTGCAGCCAAAGTAATGGTCGGCAGCTCATTTGAAGAGACTTGGCTTTGAAAGGAATCTTTTGTTACATCGTCAATACCTCTTGTCTGCAAATACTGCTGCATCGCAGCGAGAAAATCGCCATCATCTGCCATTTGTGAAATCAGATCGTCAATAGATTCCGATGTGTCTAGGTTAGGCTGAGTGCTTTCAAAATATTTGTTTATAGAATCTTCAAACGTACTTAAACTTGCATCATCTCCTCTAGTGGCGCAATATGCGCCGCTAACGCCAGCTCCCGGACAGTGTGAAACCGCTGAAACCGTGGTGGTCAGATCAACCTGAACTTCCACTGTAGTTTCTTCTGCAATTTTAGCAGCATCCAAAATGGTTAGGAGCGTATAGTCGTTTAGACTGTCCGTGCCGCCCAGAAAAAGAGGGTACTTGCCATTTTCGGTGAGAGACGGAATCACGTCAGAGTTAATGTAAAAGCCAGCTTCTCCCAAGTCATTGGTATAGCCTACAGTCGTTGGCTCCGCAGTCCAATGCTGTGAGGTGATCTTAACGAACCTGATAGGAGATTTTTTCATAGGACGGCACGGCCTAACGCCATAACAGTAGCCCTTGTCTGGAAACGTAAGATTGGCCGACAGATTCTCGCTTACCAGCTGTGCAGTCGCCTTTTCTGACGATGCATTCCAGGTGACGTTGCTGATCTGCGTGAGACAATTTGAGGTTGTGCAGGAGGCGATAAGCTGAAAAACCCTCTTCATCTCGGACAAATTTATGTCATTTTTATTTATGTCTGAAACTGGCACCTTTATTAGTTGCATCAAAGCTGTTTTCTGCGGATCAAAACCATAATCTGCAAGATCAATTGTCGGAGAGGTTTTTGCGTCAGAGTCTTGGAAGACCACTTTTAAGGCTTGCTGATTGTTGTCCACCTGAAGTTTTATGGAGAGATATCCGTTCGCAAAATGAGATAGATCTTGAGGCGTAGACTTTTCAAAATACACATATTGCTCAGCAACGGCACAATTGTTTTGGGTATGGAGGATGAATACAGATCCCGAGATTCCAGACTGGTTCTGGTCCTTTGGACAAGAGTATCTTTGCCAGTTATCAGCCCCTTTGGCTTTTCCATCCTGGAAAACAGTAAAACGGTCAATTTCAGCCGGAACCGCAAATCGCCCCTTGATTAGCACCGGATGCGGCGCGGTTTCACTCTTCTTTTTAGTGCAGAACGTAAGTGATACGAAACAAGTTAACACGAAAATTCGAACGCATAATTTCATGGAATACTCCTCGTAAAATTTAAGAATCACCAACGGCTTTTAGACTAATCTGGTGACTACTGCAGCTCCAACACCACCACAGAATAATCATTAAGGGTTGGAATCTCGAGTGCATAAGCCTTTCCGTGTTCGCCTTTCCCATCAGAGTTCACAGTGCCACAACCCTCCTCGCGATCTTGACAAAACCCCGGAAGGTGAGAACTATCAAGTTTGATCGTATAAGCGCCATTTTTACCCGCGCCAATGCGATAACCTTGGAATTTATTATGACCTAGATTCACCACGATATATGTATATTTTCCCATTTCGAAATTGACTCTCTCAAATGAAATAACCTTGTTCCCTGCACTATTATCCGTGTGATTTTCGATGTTGGTATGGTAGTTTAAGAACGCAAACGCGGGGTTTTTTTGATAATATTTTGTTGCGGCCGCATAATAGTCATAGATTTCCTTGGTATCACTATTGCCTCTCAAATCCCACGCTACTACCGGGTTACTGTAAAACGTTCCTTGCTGGAGAAGCCGCATTTGCGGCATATCCATGAAGTACGATCCTGAAAAAAGAGCTGCCGAGCCAAAGGCTATGATCTTTTTCTTTTGGTGGTATGCATCGCCTCCAATCAAGGAAGCTGGATATTGTCCTGTTGCGCCTTGACGACCGTTGGAAGCTTCATCGTGATTAGTGAGATAGTGAAGCCTAGGTGCTTCTTTCCAATCCCAGAGATTGCGGATAGCATCACGAAGCATCTGCATGTCAATCTCTTCAGTCCTCTTGAGCAAGTTATCTTTAAAGAAGTCAAAAAGATCCGAATGGGTTCTTACATTAAATCCCATTCCTCCTTTGTCAAGACTTTGAAAGACCCTGCTTTCGCCAAAGAACATCTCTCCAACCAGCAACATCTCAGGACGATACGACCGAATTTCTTCGACTAGGATCTTTAGGAAGTCTTCGCCACCACCTTCGAAGCGTACACCGTCAAGGTTGTCAAATCTGATTCCACTAACGCCGTAGTACTTGACCATGAAGAGAACTGAGTCGATCAAAAACCGCTGAATGTTTGGATTCGTATAATCATAGCGATAAGTATTCCAAGGAGATTTATTCCCACCGTATAGAAGATTGTCACCATAATCAGATCCGTTTTTATCCTTTTTCCACTTATGTAGGCCAATTGGTCCAACATCTCGTACGCCTGTATTTCCCTGGAAAGGATAATGCCCTAAAACGGCATCCATGATGACGCCAATCCCCTCTTTTTTAAAGGCCCCAACCATCGCAGCAAAATCAGAGGGCGTGCCATACCGAGAATCGGGCGCGAACGTACCTACGACCTGATAACGAAGATTCCACGTGTCACCATCAATACTCGCATTAAAAGGTAAAAACTCGATCGAGTTGTAGCCAATGCGCGCCAGTTCTTGAATCAATCCGGATTCCGCAATAAAACGATACGTTTTATTTTTATTGCTTGGTCCTTGTTTTCCCTCAAAAGTCCATTTGGCAGCTACTGCATAAACTTCTGTTTCACCTATCACAACTGGCTTCTCTCGAAGATCAACAACTTGCTCCATTGGATTCATTCGTACTTCGGGACCCTCAAAATCCCAAAAAACACAGTTTAGGTATGGCTGCTCCGACTTTAAACCAACGAGATCAAAATATTCGGGAGTTGTGAGTAGATGCCCCGCAGGATCTAAGAGTTGCTGGCCATCGACCAAAAGACGATACTGCATACCATGCTTGATCCCTGGAATATCACCCTCGTAATAGGTACCAAATTGGTTTTGCTCGACTTGTTCAAGTTTGTACCGGTCTAAGTCCCGCTCACCCCAATCATTAAAGTCTCCAATGACAAAAATCTCCGCATTGGGATATCCCGCGAGCACCCTTATTACGACATGGCTTGGGCGCCCATCTCCATCACGCTGGGCCACGGAAATCCCTTGTTTTGGAATAAACTCCTTCAGATCTTTGGTGGGCTTTAAACCAATCACCCGTATCGCCTCATAATTTTGCTCAGCAAGTGCTTTATTGTGGGCGGCTGCGTCCGTCACGCGGACAGCAGAGTTATCTGAACCTAATCGGGGCTTACAGCTAAATTGCGAAAGAATGACAAGACAGCTTACGAAACAAAGGGAAATCCATTGTTTGAGCACGGTGCAAAACCTCACACTTCATCAGTAACAGTTGAAAAGATTTGAAAGCCTTGCCTTGCATTTTATACGACAAAATCTTTTTTTAACATGAATTTTTTCAGGCAGTTATAGAAAGCTTTCATCCCAAGCTTTAAGGATTTTTTCCAACAAAGTTAAAGCGTTCTGAAGAACTGATCGATCACCTAGGACCCCGGATAGGGGGCGTCCATCGTCAAAATTCAACTTTTCGTAAGTCTTAAAAGCTTGAAACATCCAAAAAACGTCTTTCGCAACCAGTTTAGGAGATCCTTCGGTGTGGCCTGTTGCTATTTTTAAAAACACTTCGTGAAGAAGCCACCGGTTAACAAGACCTACCTTTTCTCGAAGCCACTTACTTTTAAGAAGTTTTTGCTCAATATCAGTGAGGGTCACTACAGCTTCGGCAACACCCGCTACATCAACAGCTTCAGAAGAAGAATTCTTCTCAATCAGCATCAAGGCACTCCGACCATCCGGCAGTACAACACTGCGCGCAAATTCCATGAACATATTTTGAAGGCCTAGTTGTACAGCCCTGACAAGATTGGTTGGGGCTGCTTTCAACCTTGTAATAACCGCTTGATCGAGATCTTTCAGATCTTCGACGTCCATAAGTTCCTGAGCCCATAACGACGCGGCTTTGATGAACCTAATCTGCGTCTTAAAACTTGCACCACGCATCTTCACATCTTGCGCGCAATTGAAACAGGCATGCTGTCTTATGAAACGATCCTCAGCGCTTATAAAAGGTCCATCTAATAGCTGTTCCATGGATGGAAGGAAGGCTAGGGGAAGCAAATGAGCACTCTCAGGGAGCGGGTGATCGCTGCCAAAAAGTTCCAAATGAGATGGTCTATTGGCAGGACGAAGCCTGTGAAAAGCTACTGCAGAAGCAATCCAGGTGGTCGCTTGTTCCTCAAGATCAAGCAATTCATGCGAACTTCGCCAGACCTCGCCACCTTCCATCGCGAGATCAAATAAGCTCTTATTTTGAAAGCCAACTGAGTACACACCAGCGATACACCGCGCCTTTTCGTACTCTTCACGAGGATCGAACCTCATTAATCGGTCATCGTCTTTTGCTGGTTCTGAGGCTTCGTCAACAGCAAGCGTTAATCCTCCAAAGGGAGTTCCCTCATCGTTCCTGGTGAGACCAAAGACATAGTTCCACTCCATCAACGTTCTGAAAAGGTGAAGCATTTGAAGACTTGGGTCGAGATAAGAAGACGAAGGTGAAGGGTCTCCCTTCCAGACTTGAGGCCTTGACAGGAGGTACACCCACCTTACGGCTTGACTCTTCACCGAAAATGAAAAACTTTGGTCCTGCACGCCTGGAATATCAAACGATTCGTTGAGTAATGGAGATGAAAAGGCGTCAGCGTTGAACTTCAATGCTGAATCCAAGCGGAAGGGGCTTTTGTATGTTTTTGAAATAATTTCTCCAATCGCCTCCCGGATATACTTTGCAAGCTGGCTGTCGTTAGCAAATAGTTCTCGAATGATCGCACCGAGATCTCCTGCAATGTCAGATAACTTGAGAAGGAGTTTCATTTTTTCATTGTTACGAACACCCTGTCTCACCTGAGGTAGCAAAACCTGCGGGAGACTTCCGCTCATCACTGCTTGCTTTGCAAGATAGTTCCTTGCAAAAAAGACGGCAAAATCCGCGTTTGATAGACTCCACAGGCCGTCCAAATCAAGTTGATCATGACCATATGATGATAGAATATCTTCAAAAGGTTTCCCCGAGAGAGCCACCCCTGCCAAATCTGCTGAAGATTGGGTCCTGTTTTTTATTTGCTGATCCTGACCACAGCTCAAAACTAGAAAAAGTGGGAGAAATATCAGTGAAACGAAGAAACTTCGAATAATGTTCTTTAATCCTACGCTCAAGGTATACTCCACTAAAATAAAGGCTCTTTTCCTTTCTGGGCTTCTTGCCCAAACCAAAGCACGTTTCGGCTGCAACATAAAACAACTTTAGCTGAATCCTCTATCTGTCTGATTTGATTGTTTTATCAGTTTATTTTTTTACTTCGAAAATAATGGGGCCGGGCGAAAGATTGGTTCTTTCTTAAAAAAG
>CAILAO010000584.1 GCA_903832105.1 uncultured Pseudomonadota bacterium
AGCTTCCGCTACCGATAATGCCATTGCACGATTCGATGGTACTACCGGAGAAATCGTACAAAACACAAGTAATGTGGTGATCGACGATTCTGGTAATGTGGGTATTGGGACTATCAATCCTATTTCGAAATTAGACGTGCAAGGAGCCAGCCCTACAATGTTCACTGCACTTACTCTCAGAAATACTGATGCGACTGCAGGTGCTGAGTCTGTGTTAGCAATGCCTACTAATGGTGGTGGTCCAGGTCTCAGACTGCATCAGTCAACGAATGCGACCGGTCCAACGTGGGCTTCAGGTTTCTATGATTCTTTCATTCAGACAGGTCATGGTAACTCTAAATTACATTTCGCGGGAGGCAACGTTCTCAGCCCGCAGGTGACTATAGCAGCAAATGGTAACGTTGGTATTGGGACGATAAATCCAACCCAGAGGTTTCAAGTAGGCACTAGCGGCGACGGTTCCGTCGCTCTCGCTAACGCCTGGAACACGTTCTCAGATATTCGCCTCAAGCGAGATTTGGTTAAGCTTCCGGAAGCGCTAAATAAGCTTGAAGAACTTAACGGGTACTATTATTTCTGGAAAGATGGAGAGGACCAAAACAGGCAGGTCGGCGTTATCGCTCAAGAGGTTGAGCAGGTTCTGCCGGAGCTTGTGAAAACTGGTCAGGATGGCATCAAGACCGTCGATTATCCCAAACTGACAGTGCTCCTAATCGAGGCGGCTAAGCAACTCAAGGCTGATGCCGAGAAAAAAGATAAAGATATTTTACGACTGAGGGACGACAGGGATAGGGATATTGCGCGACTTGATGCTGAAAATAGTAAGCTCAAAGCTGATGTGGAAAAGTTTAAGGTCGACAGTGACGCGATGAAATCTGTGCTTTGCAAAATCAAGCCTGATGCGGCGTTTTGTGTTCGTTGATTTATGAGGGGGGCTCTCGACCGGATCCAACTTCCAGCCCATTGAAATCTAGCGAGAATTGGTCAAGAATTGACAATTTATAAATCTTCAAGCTTCAAATCTTTACTAATCTTTTCTTTCTTTATTCCGAAAGGCCAGGCAGAGGAATGTGCTTCTATAAGGAAAGGACTTTTTATGGCACGGTCAGTGAAACATTTGCCGTCACACGGTAAAGAGCCAATAGTCGTAGCCCGCGTTGTTAAATGTCGTAACGACTACGTGTGCGGAATTTGTAGAGTCGGTTATAAAGAAAAAAATGAGGCGATCGGCTGCTTAAAGCGTTGTTTTGACGAGTATATGGACCAAAGCCAAGTGATTCAATCAAAAAGAGGAGCGAAGTGTCGCTACTGTGGCCGCGAATATGGCGAAATGGACGGTGCGTCATCTTGTGCTGCGGATTGTCGTCAAAAAATCGTGGACACTTTTGAGATGGAGTTTCAGGTCATGAGAGAAATTGCTGAAGCAGCAGAAGTTCCACCAATGGACGGAAAATCCTCAAGACAATGGAACGCCGTGAAGAGGCAGCTTGTGTCCATCGTTGCAAAGAAACCCTCGAAAGTCGATACAGATACCCCCGCGAAAGCCGTAGGGGCGAAAACAGAACCTCCGAAAAGCGAAGAAGCGGAAAAGAAAACGGCCGGCGCTGTTACAGAAAAGCAAAAGAAAAAGTGAGTCTATATTATTTCGGATTAAGACTTCGGTTTGCATTCCTTGGTGACATAATCAAAAACGTGAGTGTTCGGATCACACAGACCGCCATCTTCGGTGATGACGTCGATTGGCTTTTCACCAGGCTCCGCTTGCGTTCTTAAAACAAGACGATCTTTTTCCGGGATGAGAATCTTGTCGCCAGGACTCGCCACGAATTTTCCTTGACCTTCGGCGAAGTCACCGCGATATTTCCAGCTGACTCCACCGGCATGAACCATGAGGGTTGTGCAGTTGTATGGTTTCTTGGTTTCCTCTGGTTTGATAGCAACTAAAAATTCAAATTTTCCATTGGCGCCGTCTTCCTTCACGAAGGAACCGACGTTTGGTATCTTTTCATCGCAATGAAGTGTCGCAGTGAGAGGATTCGTTCCGTCAGGAGCTGGGAAAGTAGCTTGAACTGTGATCGTAAAAGCATGCGTGGGATCTGGAATCAACGTAACGTATAATTTTTGAACGTTCGCGTCAGCGGTGAATTTGCCATCTTGGTCTAGGCGTATCTTGACGTCAGTTGCAAAATAAAACACACCAGGTTCTGAATCCTTCAAAAATTTAATTTCGTTGGTATTGGCGTTTGGGTTTTTAATGCGAAGCTCGCAAATCTGGTCTTTCTTGATACCCGATGCTTTGAAGGTAACAACTTTTCCTTCTCCTGCCGTTGCGGCGTTGCCAGTAACGGTGTCAAGGCAACTTGAGAGTTCATACACAAGCTCAGGTTTGGCAGAGTCCTCTGCTGACATGTTGTTGATTGTCACCTTGAGCTCCGCGGATGCCCCGCCCACAGGAAGAGGCTGACGCCGGGGTTGGCAGGAAGTTGCAAAAGCGGTCACGAGTAAGGCTATTACAAAAACGACGCTACATTGCCCTAATCTCTTCATCATGATGTTACTCCTCGAAAGTGAAGAATTTCGATACAAAAAAATCAGCCTCCTTGGCTAGGTTAAGCACTAAAGCCTTCGGGATGTATGCTAAAATCGTACCAAAAAAACGAGAAGACCAAGGGAACGATTTTCAAAAATAACCCAGCGATTTTAGTTGATTACTGGACTCAAGCATCTCCATCCTGGGAGCGTTTTACAATATCCTCTAAAAAAAGAGAACGAGTGTAAAAAAAATAGACACTTTTCCAAGTATGCTCTTGCCCTATTTTAGCATTGGATTTGGTAAGGACACAAATGAATTTCCGGGGAGTTTCTATTGACCCACTCACCAATTTGGGTGTTTACTCTAGCTACATGGAATGTTCCTGATTTCGGAAGCGGGGCTTTTTGATATGAGCTGGGTGGTCGGGTCCGTTTTGGTGTTGGTTGCAAGTGGGTTCTTGTCCTTAGTTATTAGCAGGTTAGGGTCAAGATTTGCCCCTTATGCTTCCTATGTGGCTGTCCTTGGTGTCTTGGTCGCAGCAGGGCTTTCGACACCGGCTATTTACGATATTCTCACGGGTGCCTCCTCAGCTTGGGGTGAATATTTTGAGTTTGAGTGGGGTTTGGCATTTGGTCCCTGCCTCTTGGGACTCGATTTTCTCTCCGCCTTTTTTCTTCTGACGCTTCTTATTGTATCTGTCTTAGTTTCTATTTACGGTCTTCGGTATTTTGATGGTCACGAGAACTCACGTTCGAGAACTTCCTGGTTTTGGCTTAATCTTTTGATCGCATCCATGGTCGTTATCTTTATGGCGCGCGACGCGATTCTTTTTTTGACGGCGTGGGAACTGATGACGCTTTCGTCTTTTTTCCTCGTAATGTATGAACATGAAAAGAAGACCTCGCGTGAAGCTGGTTGGATTTACCTCGTGGCGTCTCACTTTGGAACAGCCTTTTTGATCTTCGTTTTCTTGGTGTTGGCTCGGGAAAGTGGATCAACCAGTTTTGCGAAACTCGGAGTGCCGTCGGATTTTTCTCACGGAATTATTTTTGTTGCAGCTCTTATTGGATTTGGCATCAAGGCAGGCATTGTCCCTCTGCACGTGTGGCTTCCTGAGGCACATCCTGCAGCACCGTCACATGTGTCGGCTTTTATGTCTGGAGTGATGATTAAGAGCGGGATCTACGGCATTTTGAGGATTTTGTTTCTTATTCATGAGGTCCCGACTTGGTGGGGATGGACGCTTATCATTGTCGGAGCAGTCTCGGGTGTGCTCGGGGTCCTTTTTGCCCTCGCACAGCATGATATTAAACGTCTTCTTGCGTATCATAGCGTCGAAAATATCGGCATTATTTTGCTCGGAATTGGCGTTGGGCTTCTTGGTATGTCGAAGGAAGTGCCGATTCTCGTCGTTTTAGGTTTTGGTGGCGGACTTCTCCATGTGTTTAATCACGCCATGTTTAAGAGTCTTCTCTTTCTTTCGGCAGGCGCCGTTGTGAGAGAAACGGGAACACGTGATATTGATCATCTGGGTGGTCTTATTAAAAAAATGCCGTGGACGGCCGTGGCGTTTCTAGTCGGCGCGATCGCGATTTCGGGATTGCCACCCCTGAATGGTTTTATAAGCGAATTTTTAATTTATATTGGAGCGCTTAAGGGGCTTTTTGCTCTTCCTATATTAAGAGGTCCTGAAATCATCCTTATGGTCCTCGTGATCATTTCTCTTTCCGTCATGGGAGGACTTGCTCTAGCGTGTTTCGCGAAGGTCTTCGGAATCGTGTTTTTAGGTGAACCAAGAGCGGAAGTTTCAGCCCGTGCTGACGGTATAAGGGAAGTTCCATTTTTAATGAAGGCACCGATGGTGATTTTTGCATTGATATGCATTGGGACTGCATTCTCTTCTCCATTCCTCATGGTTTGGCTTTTTCACCTTGCGGCATTCACAAAAATGGGGATCCTTCCCTACCCACCTTTTTCAATGGATTTTTCAGAACTCAATCAGTCGAACATGGCCTTGTGGGCCTTTTTACTCTTCTCCCTCATTCTCATTGTTTTGGTGGTCTTTTTTTATGGCATCAAACGGCTGATGCTTAGGAAAAAAACTGTGGATTGGAATGTGACGTGGGATTGTGGTTATGCGGCACCAACGCCGCGTATGCAGTATACGGCATCATCATTTGTCGATCCCTTTGTCAGCCTGTTTAAAGCATTCTTACAACCCATGGAAGAAAAGACTCGTATTCATGGATTTTTTCCAAAGGCGTCCCTCTTTTTTAGTGAAACCTCAGATCTCTTCATGCGGAGAATCTATGAACCGATTTTTAGGACTTTGTATCATTTTTGTTCGTTTGCTCTGAAAATTCAGGGAGGGCGAGTCAACATTTATATCCTTTATATCTTTCTAACAATGATTGCGCTTCTTTTTTGGAAGATGGGCTAGTGTATGGACGTCGAACTTTTAATATCATTAACTTCAACAGTTTTGCAGATAGCGGCAGCATTTGGTGAACTCGTGATTGCGCTTCTCCTTGCTCCGGCTATGATCGGAATCCTCAA